>JACDEN010000731.1 GCA_013816415.1 Planctomycetota bacterium | reverse complement strand
GCCTTGTCCATATCCCAGACAACGGTGACCCCGCTCGGAAGCGGTGCGTCGGTTGCCGCGGAAGCCGCCGCCCAAAGGCCGACCAATCCAAGGAGAAGATTTATTATCGACCGCACGTGACGTTCCTCACGGATTTTTCCACCATTGAGTTTGGAACATGGAAATTTTTATTCAAACGGTTCGCACCAGCACGTCAGATGAGCGGCTGATTTGATCTAACGGACATGGAATGGTCGATGCGAGGACTATGCGGACATCTGACGACGAAAAGCAGGAGGGTATCTCGGTGGCGACGGTGTACGGCGGCCCATGCCTCTATTGGCCTGAGAATTTAGGACCGCAGTTGTCCGCCAGCCCTGATTACAATCAGAGTTTCGCCCCCGGTATCCAATCCGTCCCAGCCAACGGCACCTTCGCCATCGCCGCCGCCTCCACCGTCAGCGCCACCAGATCTTCGCGCTCGAGGTGGTGTACGTCGGATTTCCCGCACGCGCGCGCCAGCGTCGCCAGCTCCATGTTCATCACCGTGAGGTAATTGCGCAGTCGTCGCGCACCTTCCTCGGGCTCGAGCCGGGTTTCGAGCGTCGGGTCCTGGGTGGTGATGCCGACCGGACATTTGCCGGTGTGGCAGTGGTGGCATGAGCCGACCGCGGTGCCGAGCGCGCGGTAATCCTGGGTGGCGTCGATGTCCTTGCCGCCTTGGCGGTAGTCCGGCCGGTTGCAGCCGAGCGCCATCAGCACGCCCTGGCCGACGGCCACCGCGTCGGCGCCCATCGCCAGCGCCTTGGCGACGTCGGCGCCGCTGCGCACGCCGCCTGAGATGATCAGCTGCACCTGGCCGATCATGTTCATCTCCTCCAGCGCCTCGACCGCCTGGCGCAGCGCCGGCAAGGTCGGGATGCCCGCGTGCTCGATGAACACCTGCTGGGTCGCGGCGGTGCCGCCCTGCATGCCGTCGACCACCACCACGTCGGCGCCGGCCTTCACTGCCAGCTTGACGTCGCTCTTGACGCGCGAGGCGCCGATCTTGGCGTAGATGGGGATCTCCCAGTCGGTGATCTCGCGCAGCTCCAGGATCTTGATCGCGAGATCGTCGGGACCGGTCCAATCCGGATGCCGGCAGGCCGAGCGCTGGTCGATGCCGGCGGGCAGCGTGCGCATGCCGGCGACGCGCGCGCTGATCTTCTGGCCGAGCAGCATGCCGCCGCCGCCGGGTTTGGCGCCCTGACCGATCACCACCTCGATGGCGTCGGCCTGGCGCACGTCGTCGGGCTTGAAGCCGTAGCGCGACGGCAGGCACTGGTAGACCAGCGTCTTCGACGACTTGCGCTCTTCCGGCGTCATGCCGCCGTCGCCGGTGGTGGTCGAGGTGCCCATGGCGGTGGCGGCGCGGCCGATGGCTTCCTTGGAGTGCGCCGACAACGCGCCGAAGGACATGCCGGCGATGGTGATCGGGGTCTCGAGGACCACCGGGCGCTTCGCATGGCGGGTGCCGAGGGTGGTCTTGGTCGAGCATTTCTCGCGGTAGCCTTCGAGCGGATAGCGCGACAGCGAGGCGGTCAACAGCACCAGGTCATCGAAGCTGGGCAGCTTGCGCTTCGCGCCGAGACCGCGGATGTCGTAGAGTCCGCGCTCGGCCGCCTGGTGGATGTACGACTGGATCTTGCGATTGAACGAGAAGCTCTCTTCCTGGTCCGACATGACGCGTCCTTGATCAATACGAGTGTGAATGCTGGGAATTCCAGTGGTACAGCTGCCGCGCCGAGGCGATGCGCTTGAATTCGGTGGGCGCGAAGCGCAGCCCGGCCTGGTCGAGCAGCGCGGCGACGGCCTGCTTATCGGCGTCGGTCATCGGCTCCTCGCGCGCATCGGCGCCGAGCCCGTGCAGTTTTCCGCGCACGTACAGAACGGCTTCGTAGAGCGAATCGCCGAGTCCGGCGCCGGCGTCGCCGCACACCACCATGCGCCCGGCCTGGGCCATGAATGCAGACAGGTGGCCGACGTTGCCGGCGACGACGATGTCCACGCCCTTCATCGAGATTCCGCAGCGTGACGCGGCGTCGCCTTCGACGATCACCAGTCCGCCGTGGCCTGAGGCGCCGACGCAGTCGGACGCGTTGCCCTTCACGCGCACCAGACCGGACATGATGTTCTCGGCCGCGCCCTTGCCGGCGGCGCCGTGCACGGTGACGGTCGCGCGCTGGTTCATGCCGGCGCAGTAGTAGCCGGCGTGCCCTTCGACCACGACCTCGATGTCGGCGTTCAGGCCGCAGGCGATGTTGTGCGCGCCCGAGGGGTTCAGGAC
>JACDEN010000147.1 GCA_013816415.1 Planctomycetota bacterium | reverse complement strand
GCCGATTCATCGTCGACACGAAGGATTTGGGATCTGGCATCCGCACCTTCAGTCCATGAGAGCGGATCACCTGGATCGTCCCCATCAGGCTGCGCGTCCCATCACGTAACAGCGACCAGTCACTCGGATAGTGGATATCCAATGGTGCGCAGGTGGTGTCCATCCACACCACCGACAGATCCACCGGCGCCGCAAGCCCGAGCAGCGAGACACCCGTGGCATCGACCGACGTCGACCGCTTCAGCAGGAGCGCGTTCATCTGATTCAGCAGATCGCGCGGCACCGACGCCTCCATCCGCTGCAACGAACTCTTCGCTGGAACCCGCACCTCCGCCAGCGATTCGAACCCGCAGAACCATTGCAGCAACGGCGATTCCGCCAGATGGGCGGAAAACTGCCGGTGGCTTTCGTTGCTCAGGATCCTCGCCAACGTGCAACGCAACGCCTGCCTGGCCCACGTCTGGACAGCATCCCGATGACGATCCGTCAGCGGTCTGGATTTCTGCTCGTGCACAGCGCGATCATGCAGGAGCGCTCGGTCTAGGAATTCCGCCTCCACGCCGCTGGCCACCAGAATGTCGTTCATCCGACGCAATAAGGATTCGCGCTCTCGATAATCGCGATTGCCCACTACGATCGGCAGCGGCAGCCGAACCTTGGCTTGGACGGCACGGTCGCCAGGATGCAGGACCAATGGGGCATGATCGATGGTGGTCATGCCGAGTTATACGATGCGTATTTGGCGACGTTTCACCATTTTCTGCCCGCATGTGGCCAAGGACGAGCAGCGAGCGCGTCTGCTTGCCCGCATCAACACATGACCGCATCTGAACCTCGCACCCCGAACTGGTGGGATCCGCCCGCCGACGCCATGCCACCACCGCCAACTCCGCTGAGCCACCTCGACGCGGCCGGCACCCGCCTGTCGATCGCCGCGGTGGTCCAGGAATCAACAGGCGGAAACCGAGACATCGCCCAGCAATTGTCCACTTGGTGCATGGCCCTGATGCAGGGGAACGCGGATCTGGCCACCATCCAGCGCATCATCCATGGACTCGACCGCATGGCACGGGATGAGTGCGAACCGCAGACCTGGTTCCACCTCAAACAAGCAGAAGTAGCACTGGCGGCCCATCTACGGGCGATCAGGTCAAACCAGGACCAACAGCGGTGACCGCCTGGTCGGGACTGCCTCTAGCTAAACGACGGGTAAAAACCGCGAGAAACGGGCGGTAGGTTCGGGAACGACTTCGCTGGAGAATCCCCTTTTGGGGGCAATCCGGCTCCTTGACAGGAGGCGGGATGTACTCTGGAAGCTTGGTGTTCGCGCAGGTCATGGACCTCCTGCCGCTGAAAGCCTTCTGGCGTTGCATGCGACGGTACCCTGAGCAACGCCCATGCCGTCGCTTCACCTGCCTCGATCAGTTCTTGTGCATGGCGTTTGCCCAACTGACCGGTCGCGAAAGTCTGCGGGACATTGAATCCTGCTTGCGGGCTGTTCCGACCAAACTCTACCATCTCGGAATTCGTGGCACTGTCTGTCGTACCACGCTGGAGGTGTGACGTCGGACACGGTTGTAGAATACTTCGATGTACTCGAAGATCGCTTGTTGGGCTTGCGCGCGAGTCTGGAAAAAAGATCGATGGATCAACTCGTTCTTCAGGGTGTGCCAGAAGCTTTCGGCAGCCGCGTTGTCATAACAACCTCCCCGACGGCTCATGCTGGCGATCATACCCTGAGCGGCGAGCGCAGCTCGGTAATCGTCGCTGGCATACTGGCTTCCCCGATCGCTGTGATGCACGAGGCCAGGTTGGGGACGACGTTCACGTACGGCCATGTCCAGCGCCTTCAGAACCAAGCTGCGATGCATCGTTGGCTGCATGGCCCATCCGACGATACGCCGTGAGTGGAGATCCATGATCGCCGCCAAGTAGAGCCATCCTTCCTCGGTTGGGATGTACGTGATGTCGGTGACCCAGCGCTGGTTGGGCATGTCATCGGCAATATCAGCCCGGTGGAATTCGAACTCCAGCGGGCCAAAGCCGCTTAACAAGACGTACGCAACTTCGGGGGAGGTTCACATCTCCGACTTCATGCTGATATGGTCGGATGTCCGTATTATGCAACTGCTCCACCGGTCCGCGGCGGCATCTCGGCGCCAAGCCGTGAAGCGACCCTCGATGTTCGTCCTGTCCGTGGTCACGGTCACGGTGATCGTGGCCGGCTATGTCAGCAATCACCTCACCATATTCTCCCAGCCCATCAGCCTGTTCTACGGCAAGCCGTTCTGGTGGTTCTACAACCTGTCCCTCTTTTTGTTCACCGGCTCGCTGGCCGTGCATCTGTGGGATGCGTTGGAAAAACAGCGTCTCATCGATGTCTGCCTCGTCGGCATCCTGATCGCGGCCTTCATCGCTCTGCAGTTCGTCAATGTGACCGTCCAGCCGGCGCACGATGCCTTGTCCCTGTCGGTCATGGCGGCGGTGTGCCTGTACTCGTTCTACCTCGCAGGCGCCAACCACGATCCGATCCTGGCAGCCTTCGGAATCCTGTGCCTGTGCCTGCTGACGATGATGTTCAGCAACGATCTCACAGCGATGGGGGTGATCGAGAATCTGATCGTCTTGTTCGCGACCATTGTCTTCAATGTCGATTATTATCGGAAATACCATGCGGTGAGCATCCCATGGCCACGGCTGGCGGGGCTCCTGCTGCCATTCAACTCGCATGCGAAGATTGGCGGCTTCATCTGGGCCTCGCAATCGCTGCTCGGCCTCGGCATTCCGGGCGTCCTCGCGCACGCGATGATCGGTGGACCGGTGATCGCACTGGCCTCCTGGTTCGGGGGGTATCTCGCCTGGCGCGATGATTACCCATTCTCGTTCAAGGGCACCCTGCGGCTGGTATCCTACCTGTGTCCGCTGCTGATTTTGGGGAAATGCGGCGTGCTGAATGCCCGCATGGATGCCGTCATCGTGGCGGCCTTCCTGTTCATCCTGTCGTTTGCATCGCAGCTCCTCTATGACGTGTACGGCCATGAGCTGCGGGCGTGACCGTCACCCCGGTCCGACCAGATGCTGCCGATCAACCCGCAGGTGAGGCCGCAGCTGCGCCTGGTAGAGCGCGCGTGCCTGCTGCCAGGCCATGTTCGCGCGTACCGGATGGGACGCCGGCGTGAAATTGATGAACAGCACCTTGCGCGGGAGGGGGCCGGTGCAGACCGACGCGCCATGGACCATTGCGGTGGTCAGCGCGGTCACCTGCCCGGCCCGCGCCAGCAGCGGGATCGCGGGTGGGAAGTCCAGCCGCGGGAGCTCCTCGATGCCGATCGGATCATCGAGCGCACGCGGATGACGGTCCATCTCAGCTGCAAGCATGCGATGGCTTCCAGGTCGGTACATCAGGGGCGCCGTATCGATATCGACGTCGACTAGCCAGACCGCGAGGCCGACGATCATGCGACGTGGTGCCGACTGCCAATCCGCCGTGGTGCAGGCGACGTCGACGTGCTCCCAGAATGAGAATGGCCGGTCGGGCTGGGGCAGGCTTTTCGCGACGTGCGTCGAAAAGAACCGCACCGAATCGGTTTTGAGAATGGTGCGAGCGAGATCCTCGATGAATGGATGCTGCACGAGATCAATGAGTTCGGGGTCGAAAAAATCGTTGCAGCGGTCGAGGCGGTGGCTCTTGGATGGTTCTCCCGGGCGAGGAGCGGGAAGCAGCCGGTCGACAACGGTCGCCGCTGACGCTATCTGTGCGGATGTGAACGGTGAATTGATGGTTACCTCGCCATCCTGTTCATAGCGTTCAAGCAGATGTGGCTGGAATGTGGTCATGGGCATGCGGGATCCCTGGCGAGGATGATGGATCGCCTGCTCTCGGTTCCAGTGCGAATGATCGTCACAGGTTTGGAAAACCGTGGTGACGTGGGAGATCGCTCGTGGCGTCAGCGGCCAGGATCGCGACGATGCCCGCATGACTTCCCATATCGATCCAGGCCTGCCGATCGCCGGGCTACCGCAGATCCTGCTGGCCGTTCAGGTGTCCGATCCTCCTGGCCGCATCTATGGGGATCACCGCCTCGAGGAGCACGAGATCGATCTCGTCTCGGGTGGACGTGTCCAAGGAGTCCTCAATGGCCGCGCGATGGTCAGCGAAGCGGGGCACGCCTACGGATATCTGCGGGGCGATGAGTTCAGCGGCATCGGTGATGCGAGCCGGGGCGCGTACGTCTGCCGCGTGGTCCGCTACCGGATTCCAGGAGGCGATGCCGCCCGGGGCACAAACGCACGGACGCTTCCGCGCGGTGTGCGCCTGTCGTCGGCAGCGCATGTGGAGGCGAAGCAGGTCTTCGATGCGATGATCGCAGCGTACGCAGGCGGCGGGACGGGATGGCGGACCAGTGCCGCAGGCTACCTGCTGGCCCTGCTCGGCCTGATCGCGCGCGAACGCGCGCGCGTCGGCGCGGGCGACGCCGCCGATGCCACCGAGCGGATGGTCGCAGCAGCGGTCGCGCACATCGAGCGCCGGTTCCGCGAGCCGATAGCGGTCGGCGAGATCGCCGCGGCGGTCCACCTCAGCGAGGACCATTTCACCAGGACTTTCCGTTCGCGCATGGGCGTCGGTCCGGCCCGGTACATCATCCGCCTCAGGCTCGAGGATGCGCGGCGGATGCTTTCCCGCGAAGGCGACGAACGGTCGATCGTCGAGATCGCGCGGCTCAGCGGATTCGGCGATCCCAAGCACTTCGCCACCGCGTTCGCCGCGCACTTCGGGTCGCCGCCGTCGCGGTTCCGGAGGGATTCCCGCTGGAAGCGCTGATCACTCCGCACGTGCCAAAGGGCGTGACCTGGTTCAGCTGCGCTTCGTGAGCGCGGCGTCTGCCGAGAATCGGCCGGGTCCCGCGAACAAAAGGAGCAGGGCGACGCTGAGATAGGCGAACGCCGGCTCGAAGGTCGGCTTGAGCTCCTGGCTCATGAGCACGAATGGATCTCCGCGCTTGAGATGGAACATCATCGCCACCGCCATGGTCGAGAGGATGCCGAGCGAGGCGAGCGGGGTGAGCAGGCCGAGGATCCAGCAGGCTCCGCCGCCGAATTCCGAAAACGCCGCCAGCGCCTGCAGCACGCCGGGAAACGCGTCGCCCATCCAGGTCATCGGATGCTGGATCTTGCTCCAGCCATGGAGCATGAAGGCGGAGCCGATGACCAGACGCACCGCCAGCAGGCCCAACGAGGTGCGGTAGCCGGTTTCCGGGGGATGCAGTATGGGCAGCATGCGCACTCCAGGGTAGGAGGGGGATCGTGTGATCATCCGTGGTCCTGGATAGCGGAAGATTCCCCCGCTTTCCACGTCCCCACGAGCGGAGCGTCGATCAGCGGACCGTGGATGCTTCGGATCAGCGCCCGCGCAGCACGCCGCGCAGCGGAGCCGCGAGCGCATCGGCGAGCAGTTGAAAACCGAGATCCGTGGGATGGCCTCCGTCGACCGTGCCATCGACATACGATGCAGGCAGGATCGCCGCGACGTCGCAGAACGTGAGCGCGCGGTCGCCGGCCGCCTGCAGGATCTCGACCACGCGCTGCTGGATGCCGACGCGGGCTTCGCGGGCGATCCGCTCGCGCTCATGTATGCGCTCGCTGGCGTACGGCGGCCTGGTCATGACCAGGATCGGCACCTGCGGATGCACCGCGCGGTAGATGCGGATGAATTCCGGGAGATTGCCCGAGAGCTTCTCGTCCGGATAGCAGTTGCCGTCGAAGTCGAGGACCAGACACGCGGGATCCGGAATATCCGAGAGCAGGTGCGCGAGCTCGGGCTCGCCCTGGCCATTGCCGGAGAATCCGAGATTGAGGATCTCGGCGCCGAGCCGGCGCGCGAGGATGTTGGTGTGCGCCATCCCCGGCCGCGAGGCGCAGCCGCCCTGGGTGATCGAGGTGCCATACCACACGATCGGCCGGGCGATGCGCATCGGTTCGGGAGGCGCGAGAGCGGCGTCGGCGTCGATGCCGATCGCCAGTTCGAGGACTCCCTGATAGAGCGGGAAGTTGATGATGACGCTGCGCCGTGCGCGCTGTGTACCGTCGTAGAGCGGACAGGTGATCGCGCTGAGCTTCTGGTCCCAGATCGTGGTGCTGACGTATTCCTCGGCTCCCGGGGCGCCGACGTAGCAGTCGAATCCGCTTTGGCCGGTCGCGGCCATGTGGTGCATCAGCCCGAAACTGCCGAGCCGAGCGCGCAGCGACAGCCGTCTGGAGTCGGTGATCAGATGCAGCTGCGCGCCGGCGGTGCAGTTGGCCAGTTCGTCGACCGCCGGTCTGATCGCGAGGCGCGGCGCGAGCGGCAGGCGCCGGTACCGCCGCTCGGCGGCGAACCAGGCGAGGCCGCGTACCGCGATCGGCTCTCCGGTCGGCGCATGCCAACGCAGGCCCGCTGCATCGACGGCGCCCGCGCGCATGTGCGCATCCAGATCCGACACATCGACCGAGGGCCTGGACGAGTCGTTCACGGTATTGCCTCCGATATGGTCGGACATCTTTCGGCTCGTGATGCGATGACAACTCCATTCGCACCGGGTTACATCTCCAGCTGCAGCGATCGCGAGCGCGGCGGGTCGGTCGATGTGTGAATGAGGGCCGGCCGCATCTGGCCTCGATCCTCGAAGAGGGCAAAGCCTCGCCGCCGCGCATAAG
>JACDEN010000146.1 GCA_013816415.1 Planctomycetota bacterium | reverse complement strand
GGCATGCGGCGAGCGAATGTCGTTGCCGCCGCCGACGATCAGCCCGGCGCACGCATGGTGGATGCTCAGCAGCTGGGTGCGCTCGAGCACGTAGGGGTTCCCGGTCAGCGGCGGGTGGACCCACGCCGACATCGCGTAGAACCACGGTCCTTCCTTGCGCACCAGGCCGCGATCCTCGAGCTTCCAGGTCAGCTGTGGCCACTCGTTGGGCAGCATCGGCGCTTCGCCGACCGCGTCGGCCGCGAGCACGTGCTCAAAGCAGCGGAAGGCGCCCCCGAGGTAGTCCCAATGGAATTTTTCCGGCTGCCGGTGCGAGCGCAAACGCTCGACCATGCGGCGCATCAGCGCCCGACCGAGGGGCGTCCACGCGAGTCCCGCCGAATATTCGGGCATGTACCCGAGGCGGTTGCGCTCGTCGAAGGTCTCGATGCAGCGCAGGTCGGGATAGAGGGCGTGGACGAGGAAATCGGCACCGCGCTCGACCGCGCGCCTGGTCGCGGCGCTGGGTTTCAGACGATGGAATTCGGCGAAACCGTTGAGGCTGACATGGTGATAGACCATGACCGGCCCGATGTGCTCGGGAAAGTAGCCGCCCGGCGCCTGCACGCGCAGCTGCCGCGCCATGCCCGCTTCGATGCGCCGCATCATGGCGTCGTCCTCGAGGATGCGCGCCTGGTGGTATCCCACCGCCATCCAACCCGGGAAGTGGTTGGGTCCTGTCCCCGCCCACGGCAGCGTGCGTCCGAGATCATCCCAGGTGCGGTCGAGCAGGTGGCGCACCGCGCGCAGGTTCCGCCCCATGGTCTCGCGCCAGCTCTGGCGGCGCTGGCGGCCGGCGTGGCTGCCCGCCAGCTCGTACAGCGTCGCCAGCGGATAAAGAAAGAAGTGGCTCGGCTTCAGCTGCGTGATGCCGGTCCCAGCGTGGTCGAAGACCAGTCGTTCCGCCGCAGCGAAGGCGAACGCCAGCATGTCCTCGCGGTCGTGATAGACGTTGCCGGCGAAGGGGGTGAGCGCGAGGTATGCCGCAGAGGTGGCCGCCATGCCGGCATTGCGCGGGAGCATCGTGCGCCCGTTCTCGCTCACGTAGCGATCGGCCGCCGGACGTGTGCGAGGATTGGGCGCGAGGACCTGTTTGTAGGTCGCGAGGATGGCGTCACGCCAGACCTCCGCGAGCGGTGTGCGGCGGTCGGCGCGCCCGGGCGCGGGCAGGGGAGTGCGAGTGGATGCGGTCATCGGTCCCCCGGGGTTGCTGGCGACGGTCATGCTAGGGCGATGACGCGACTTGCCATGATGCACGAGCAGATGCGGGAAATGGCGATGATTCCGCACGATTCGTCCCAATCGGGGCTTCCTGCGGACCTGGAACGGCGGTATGGTCGCAGACCTTCCCGCATACTGGAGTCATCCATGCTCATCCTCAGGGTCCTCGTGCTCGCTGTCGTCGCCTGCTGGTCCATGGCCGAGGACATCGTCCTGGGCGCCGAGTCGACGATCGAGAAGGATAAATCCGGGAAGTTCCTGGTCATCTCCGATCCGCGCAACAAGGCGGAATACATGATCAACGTGGACCGCGTGGTCTTCGTGAAGGCCGCGAATCAGAACGACAACAATTCGTTCACCGAGATCAAGCTGGGACTCACCGACAAGGACAGCAACAGCACCGTGATCAAGGTGCAGCAGCGCGTGATCCCGTACGAGCAGATCAAGCAGGCGCTGCTCAAGTGAGCGGGTGCCCAGCGGAAGCGGCGTGAGGCGGGCCCGATGCCGATCCCTCTCACCATCGAATCCACATCCGCGATGGCCGGTCCGTTGCGCGTCGTCCTCGAAGAGTTGAAGGGCCATGACCTCGTAGCGGTGGACGAGGCGTGGCTGCACCGGCACGGATGCGGTTTCGCCGACTACGCCGCCTTCGAATCGCTGTTCGTCGCTGCATTGCGCACGTCCGTCAGGAAGCGGTTCGTCACCGAACGCAAGAGCGATGAGTTCGCCATCCGATCGCAGGATGGTCTGCTGGGATTCGTCGTCATCTCGCTGAGGGATCTGGGCCATGCGATCATCTTCAGCCGCGAGCAGACGTGACCGACCCTGGGGCCCTTTCCCAAGGCGCGCGCGCGGGCCCCGTCATCACTCACCGGCTCTCGACGCGGGGGTTGGGCATGGCCAGGGATCTTCCCTGGCGACGATCACCGGCAATCGCCCCCGCACCCGTGACACTGCCATGACCCTCGCATGCGTCATCTCTTTCGGTCGGACAGGAACCGGCAGGGTGATCCCGTGACTTTCATCATTCAGACGCCCGACGGACAGCACCTGGGATCCATCCTCATGAGCGAGAGCGCGGCGGATCCGCTGTCGGGGCACTGCGTCTTCGTCGCCGTGCCCAAGGATCCGCTGCTGGTCGCGAAGCCGGCCTACAAACGGCTGGTGATGCATCGCGAGATGGGCGAACATCAATTCCAACGCACGCCTTGCGGGGATTCGATCCGGATCAGCTGCAACAACAGCTTGTACTTCGTCATCCAGTTGGATGGCGAGGGGAAATCGGGGACCATGATTTCCGGACCCGGTCAGGAATCGATCCAATACTCGGTGGCGAGAGTGCCGAAGAAGGCGTGAGCGGATGGCGACGGTCCTCACCCATGCGATCGCCGCCGCCGCCATCGGATCGGTCTTCCCGCCGACGCTGCTGCGCCGGACGCTGTGGTTGGCGGGCGCCGCGTGCGCGATCCTGCCGGATTTCGACGTCCTCGGGTTTGCCTTCGGCGTCCGCTATGCGGACGTCCTCGGTCATCGCGGACTCTCCCATTCGCTGCTGTTCGCGCTCGTGGTTGCCGTGGTGGCGACCTTCGTCGTCTTCCATCGGCGGCGGCCAGCCTGGATCATCTGCCTCTATCTCTTCCTCGCCACCGCGTCGCATGGCCTGCTCGATGCATTGACTGATGGCGGCCTCGGCATCGCTTTCTTCAGTCCGTTCGACACCACGCGCTATTTCTTCCCTGTCCAGCCCATCCATGTCTCCCCCATCGGCGTCGGATTCTTCTCTGCGGCGGCGATCCCCGTCCTGCTGAGCGAAGCGCTGTGGATCTGGCTTCCCTGCGCCGTCGTCATCGCTGCATCGGTCGGCATGCAGCGGAGGACGGCGCACGCCGCTGCAGCGGCTGTGCAGCATGATCCGAATCCGAAGTGACTCCTCGACCGGGCCTTGCCGACGGGCATCGACGATTCATCCTGCCAGACAAGGCGGGTCGATCATGAATTGGATCAGGATCTTCGCGATCGTGACCGGCGGCGCCCTCGCCGGAATGATCCTCGGCGGACTGTTCGGTCTTGCGGCGGGCACCATCGCCCCCGGACTGTTTTCGCACATCGTGCCCTGGACCGACGTCGAACCGCGTGGAGCCGCCACCGTGTACGGTGCCTGCGGCGGCGTGCTGTGCGGAGGCGGTCTCGCAGCCTTCGCCGTGATTCTGCAGTTCCTCTGGGACAAGCGCACCACGCCGTGAACGGCGTGACCAGCCGCATCCCGGGCATCGCCCTGCTCGCCCTCGGCCTGGTCGTCTACGGATCGTCGATGCTGCTGACGGTCGGAGAGGGGAGCAGCCGGCTCCTCGGATGGCAATGCTTCCTCATGGCGTTCCAGGAATTTCCCGAGGTGTTTTCGACCAGCGGCGAATACCTCGCCAAGGCCCTGTACATCGCCTCGGACTGGTCGAATGCGGCAACAATCGTCCTGTTCCTGGTCCCGATCGCGCTGGCGGCCCGGAAGCTGTTCGCGTGGTCGCTGCTCGTCTCGGCGCCGCTCGCTCTGGTCCTGGTGCTGATCCTGCTGAAGTCGGTGCCGTTCGCGTTCGCATCCCACGCCGGTCCGATCCTGTGGGCGACGGGCATGGTGCTCAGCGCGCTCGGAACGCTGTGCCAACGCGAGGCCACGGCCGCCTGACCTGGCGCGCGGCCGACCCGCGGGAGCCTCTGTCCGAGGGGCCCGGCTCATGTTCTCAGATCACTTCTTCGCCAACTCCTGCAGTCGCTTCAACATCGCCGCGCGCACCCGGTCCATCTCGGCGGAGGTCCAGGTGCTCTCGTCCGTGCGGTAGCCGTCGGCCTTCCACAGCTGGAGCGCCGGGTCGTCGGCGGGGGCCACCTGCTCGAGCGCGAGGCGCAGACGCAGGTCGAGCATGCCCGCCTTCAGCGCCAGCCAGCCCGGGGTCTTGAGCACGCCGAGATCGCGATGCACCGCGAAGAACGCGCTCGACGGCTCGCGTCCGTCGAGATTGCTGAACGCGAAGCCCTGCGTGTAGTTGCCGATCCAATCAACGCGTCCTTCGCAGCCGAGTTTGATCTGGCGCCAGAGATCGATGCCGTATCCGTAGCGGCCGCGCAGATTGTTGTAGATCCAGGGATGCTTGCCCATGGCCTTGACCTTGGCGAACATCGACGCGTCGTGGAGGTTGAACGCGGGGCCGTATGAATTCGCGATGATGTCCACCCACATGCTGTCTTCCCAGTTCGCGCTGGTCCAACCGAGGGTGCGGAAGCCGGCGGCGGTCAGCGGCTTCAGGTACGAGAGCACACGGGTCTTCTCCGGGACCGTGCCCGGCTCGTCATAGCAGTTGAGGAAGCAGGGCGGGAGCTGGTTCTTCTCCTCGAAGGCCTTGAGCGTCTCCGCGGCCTTGGCTTCGGTGCCCGGAGCGGGGCGGTCGAGGAATCCGCCGTAGGGGATGATCGCGCGGATGGGGCCGTATTTCTGCGCGATCTTGATGTATCTGACCGCGGCATCGCCGCTGATGCTTGCGCCATCGGGAGTGAAGGACATGCCGAGACCGGGCCCGCCGGTGAGCGCGCTCAGGCCCGCGCTGACCTGCTCCTTGACCATGCTCTCCTGCAGCTTCCACCAGGTTGCCTCGTCGACGGCGTGCTGGTCGAATGAGATGGCGTTCTCGAAGAGCCCGAGCGGGATCGGGATGTCGGCGAGCTTCGCCGCGATGACGTGGATCTTGACCGGGACGTCGATCGGAGCGCTGGCGCCGGCGATGGTGATCGAACCGGAGTAGTCCCCCGGCTTCGCGTCCGACGGGATCTCGTACTCGACGACCAGCGAGCGGCTGACGTTCGGGCCGACGGAAAACTTCGGCTCGGGGTGGTAATGATTGATCTCGAGCCAGATCGCGCCGACTCCATACGGCCGCATCGGCATGTAGCGGCCATGGCTGATCACCGGCGCCGTCGGCAGCTTGCCCGGGCCCGCCAATTCCTTGGCCGAGACCGCCGCGGCCAGCTCCTTCTTCGCGTACAGTCCGAGCTGTACCGCCACCGTCTGCCCGGCGACCGCGAGCACGTCGGCGGATACCTTCGGCGAGGTGTGCGGCCAGTCGCGTGGATACAGGTCCTCGCCGGGAGACAGTGATTCGCAGACCAGGTCCTTGGTCGGCTCGCTGCGACCGTCGGTGCGCCGTCCGCGATCCTGCGGCGTGAACGCGTTCGCGATGGCCTCGCGTTGGAGCGTGACGTGCGCGTCGAGATAGGCCTTACCAGCCGCGGTGTCGGGGGCGATGATCAATCCGGCCACGCGCAGCGGCAGGCCGACCGTGTCCCTGGTCTCGAGGGTGAAGGTGTTGTCACCCTTCGCCCCGGCGAACTTGAAGGTGCTGATCGCATGCGCGGGCCAGATGATCTTGTCCGAAACCTGGGCCAGATCCGTGATGTCCGTATCCTGGAAAAGGAAGAACATGCCGGCGGTGCTGAAATCGTGCTCGTGGACGCTGATGCCGTTGTCCTTGAGCGTGGCATGGCTGTAACCCGCGCCTTCGGTTTCCCAGAAGCCGCCGCGCTCGAATGCGACGAGCCCGATATAGGGGCCGGCAGCCGGCAGATCGACGCGGAATCCGCCTTCCCAGTGCAGGCCGCTGCCGAGCATCGGCGTCGGATAGGCCATCGGCGTGCTGCCGGCCTGCGCGCCGTTGGTCAGTCCATAGCCGTGGCTGGCGTCATAGGCGGTCTTCTCGGTGATGGCGATGAACTGCGACATGATCTGCGCCGAGCTCTTGGCGAAATCGAAGGCGAAGCCTCCGGGCGTCTCGAGCTTCTTCACCTTGACCAGTTCCACCTGGTCGATGTAGATCGGCCCCTTGCCATGGTTGTAGAACGCGAAGCGGGCGATGTGCGCGATGTCGATCGGGGTCTTGGTGTCGCCGCGGTACGGGTGGTTGTCCTCGCCGCGCCACAGGCCGCCGGCAAAATCGACCTCGATGATCTTCTCGCCCGGAGGCACGCCGAAGCCGTTCTGGTGCCGGTCGAGGTATCCGTGGCCGATGGTATCCGCCAGCTCGAAGCCGACGGCGGTGGTCTGATCGGTGGGATTCTTGAAGTGGATGCGCAGGACGTTGTATCCCGACCAATCGTGCAGCTTCATCTGCTCGACCGTGGTCATGAGTTCGGGATCGAGTTTCAGCGACGTCTGGCCGTCGGACTTCCATTCCGGCGAGAGCACGACCTTCCCGGCGGAGTCTTCGGGATATTTGTTCGGCTGGTACGGCGCCTCGAAATCGACGAGCGGGCTGGTCTGCTCGCTGTCGCTCGCACGAGCCGTTCCTGCGACAAGCACGCCGAGCATCAGGGACGAGAGCAGGGTCTTCACGGGGTTTTTCACGGATGCCTCGGATGGTCGGTTGGTATTATATAATGTTGGTGTCGTGGTAG
>JACDEN010000730.1 GCA_013816415.1 Planctomycetota bacterium | reverse complement strand
GGATCCGCCTGCTGGCCCGGCGCCTCGAGGCCGATCGCGCCGAGGTAGCCGAGGCACGCGGTCAGCCCGGCGATGGCTTCGAAATTCTGCGTGCCGGTCTCCCATTTTCCCGGCGCGACCGCCGAGGAGGGCCGCACCTTGTACGCCGAAAGCGAGGCGAGGTGCTCGGCCTTGGCATAAAGCAGGCCGAGATGCGGGCCGCAGAACTTGTACGCCGAGCAGGCGAGGAAATCACAATCGAGCGCGCGCACATCCAGCGCGCGATGCGGCGCGTAATGCACCGCGTCGACGAAGACCAGGGCGCCGACGCGATGGGCGGCGGCGATCAGCGGGGCGATGTCGACGATCGAGCCGACCGCGTTCGAGGCCATGCCGATCGCCACCAGCCGCGTACGGGCGCTGAGCGCTTCGCCGAAGGTCTTCACCGAAAGCGTGCACTCGCGCGGATCGAAGGGGACCGTCCGCACCGTCGCGCCGCGATCCTCAGCCGCCAGCATCCACGGCGCCACGTTCGCGTCGTGGTCGAGGGCGGTGACCACCACCTCGTCGCCGGGAGCCCAGGTGCGCGCGATCGCACGGCTCATCGCGAAGGCGAGACTGGTCATGTTCTGGCCGAACACGATGGTCTCGGCGCTCGGCGCGTTGAGGAACGCCGCGGCGGCGCGGCGGCCGCGCGCCACCACCTCGCCGGTCTCGAGGCTGGTCGCGAACACGCCGCCGAGGTTGGCGTTGCTGCGCTGCAGGTAGGCGGTCATCGCCGAGGTCACCGCCTGCGGCGTCTGCGTCCCTCCGGGGCCGTCGGCGAAGATCGCCGCGCGGCCGGAGACCTCGCGCGACAGCGAAGGGAACTGCGGGCGCACGCTCTGGGGATCGAAGGCGGAAGGTCGATGCGGCATGGCGGAGGATCCAGCTCAGGCGGTGATGACGAAGACGTCGCGATGACCAGGATGATCGGCGCTCGGCCGCACCGGATCGGTGTAATGGAAGATCGCGCGGTCGTCGGTGAACACCACCTCGCCCGGCTGCAGCTCGCGCGAGAAGATCGGCGGCTGGTCCTTCGCCCGGTAGAGATGGGTGTTCGCTCCGACGACGTCGTGCCGCTCGACGCAGAAGATGCCGACGTAGTCGAACCCGTCCTTGTGGATGCCCTCCGGTGCGGGGTCGCCTGAGAATTCCGGCGCGCACAGGATGCGGATCTGGTGCACGCCCATCTCGGTGGTCTCGGGATCGATGCCCAGGTAATCGATATAGGTGGCGACGATGGCGCGGAATGCCGGCAGCTGCGCGATTCCGTCCTCGAGCTCGGCGAATTCGCGTTTGATGCCGCCAGCGAGCTCGTTCACCGAGCGGCTCTGCACGAAATAGGTGTGGTCGAGGCGCTTGAGGCGGTCGGGGGTTCCGAGAAAATGTGAGAACCGTCTGCGCCGGAAGATGCCGGTGATGTAGGGGTCCAGCGGCAGGCGATCGAAATACGACCGCAGTTCCGACAGGCCGGCTGCCGGAAATCCCTGCAGATGGAAGGAGAAGTCGGTGCGGGGCGGCATCGGAGGGCTGATGCGAGTATACGTCGGCGCGGTGCGGGGCGAAAGGATGATATGGATGGTCCGACGTGCGACGTCCGACCCTCCCATCGATGGACGCCCCTGCGCCCGGGCGGGTAAAGCAGATGATCATGCAGGCGGACGGCGCGGAACGGAAGGGATAATCGTTACGCTTCCGGTTCCTACGAGCCGGACCTCCGCCAATGGTCGCGCCCCGCGCAGGATTTCCGCCCTGCTGCGGCCTCTCGCCGACCCGCCACGGCGAGGCATGATTGCCGGCACTCAGCGACGCGCGGCAGCGCAGCGTTCCATGTCCATGATCCCCTTCCGGAGACATCCCATGCATCTACCCGACAACATCGCCGCCATGGCCGGCGCCGGACTCGGCATCGGTCTGCTGGCTTCCTGCTGGACCCAGGTCAAGCAGGTGCTGATGCGGATCGTGGGCCTCGCGATCGTGCAGGTCACCTTCCGCAACGAAGCCTCGTCGGCGGTGGCGGCACTGCTGACCTACCGCTTCAAGAAGGTGCGCACCAGCTTTCCCAGCTACGTCGCGGCGTCGAAGTATGTGAGGCCGCTCCACCGCACCCAGCATGTCGGCTTTGAGATGCTCTCGGAGGTGCCCGCCATCTTCCTGGACGGGTGGCGCTTCCTGATCGCGCGCATGGTATCCTCGCCGCAGGCGCCTGACTACACCACGGTCACCTTCCTCAGGTGGACCTTCGATCCAGATGCGTTCCTGGTGCGGGCGATGGACGAGTACAACTC
>JACDEN010000145.1 GCA_013816415.1 Planctomycetota bacterium | reverse complement strand
GATCGGTGCCGTGGTCGGCGGCATCGCCGGCGGGCTCGCAGGCAAAGGCGTCGCCGAAGCGGTGAATCCAACCGCCGAAGACGCGTATTGGCGCGACCATTATGTGGCCAGCTCGACGTATGAGCCGGGACGTCCGTATTCGGATTACCAAGCCGCCTACCGCACCGGGTACATGGGCTACAGCCGCTATGGCGTGTCTGGAAAATCCTGGGACGAAGCCGAGCCGGAATTGCGCAACGAGTATATGAAAGAATCGAGCAGCCACCTGATGGGCTGGGACAAGGCGAAACTCTCGGCCCACGAGGCGTGGAATCGCGTCCATGGATCGATGGGAAGCATGCAACCGTCAGCGGGGGCATCGGCCACTGCATCGTCGGGAGCCATCGTCTCCGGGGTCGCGTCGCACGAGACGATCTCGACGCTCAATTCATTCCTGCGCGGCGAACTTTCGGCCGTGGGGACCTATCGCCACGCAGTAACGAAGCTCGGCGGCAGCATGCACGCACGCGTGCTGGCGGACAGCCTCGCTTCGCACCAGAAGCGGGTCGACCAGCTGCGCAGCCATATCCTCGAACGTGGCGGGAAAGCCGCCGAGAGCTCCGGGATCTGGGGCGCGTTCGCCAAGCTGTACGAGGGAAGCGCGGCGATGTTCGGCGAGAAGGCGGCGATCAATGCGCTGGAGAGCGGCGAGGACCACGGCATCGACGACTTCAGCAGGGATCTCCATCAGCTCGACGAGATCTCGCGCCGATTCGTCGAGAACGACATCCTGCCGGAACAGGCGCGAACGCATGAGAAGATGAGCGCCCTGAAGAAATCGATGGGGTAGGGCAGGGAATGTCGGACGTCGGAAGAGAATGTCCGACGTCCGACGTCCGACGTCTGACGTCGACAGCCGGATCGACAGCACACCAAACGGGATGCCCAGCGCAGCCGTCTGGTGTGCTGTCTGTCTTCTGATTGTCGACGTCGGACGTCGGACGTCGGACGTCGGACGTCGCGGACCCTCAGTATAAGCTTTCATCAATTGGGAATGCCCTGTGCAAACGGACCTCCGTATCCTGACGGGCTCATATCCAACCCTCCCATCAAGGAACTCACCATGAGCCGATTCACACCGATCCGCACCGTCGTTCCCGCCCTGCTGGTCGCTTGCGGCCTGTGCGCGGGCCAGGCCTTCGCCATGGACAACGATCCGTCGACCCGCGACCACAACGTCAAGACCCTGGAAAACGTTCCGGGCAAGGTCAAGGAGGCGCTGCTCAAGGAATCGCAGGGGCGCGAGATCCGCGACGTCGACAAGGAGACCATCGATGGCCGCGTGGTCTACCAGGCGAAGATCCAGCGCGATGGCAAGGATCTGAAGCTGACGGTGGATGAGGACGGCAAGGTCGTCGCACGCAACGACGGCGCCAAGGACGATGACAAGGTCCACGATGACAAAGTCCACGATGATCACGGCGATCACCACGAGTTGTCGGTCAACGACCTCCCCGCCAAGGTGAAGGCGAGCCTGACCGCGGCGGCCGGTGCCGCGCAGATCGTCGACATCGATCGCGACACCGACAACGGCCGCACCGTCTACAAGGCCCGTATCAAGCAGGACGGCCTCGACCGCCATCTGACCATCGGCGAGGATGGGACGATCGTGTCCGACAAGAACAACAAGGCCGAGAAGGACGAGCGCGGGGCGAAAGCCGGCGACCACGATGGCGACGGCAAGGCGCGCCGCGACCACGACAAGGACCTCGATCACCAGGCCAAGAACGCCAAGGACGAGGCCGAGCGCGATGTCGACAAGGCCAAGGCCGACGCCGAGGCCAAGGCCGACAAGGCGAAAGCCGACGCGGAATACGCGAAGAAGACCGCGAAGAACGAGGGCCGCGAGCTGAAGAACGGTACGGTGGCGATCGATCAGGTGCCCGCCGCCGTGAAAACGACGCTGATGCGCGAAGCGAACGGCCAGCAGATCGGCGACATCGACCGCGACACCGAGGACGGTCACGTCGTCTACAAGGCGAAGATCCGCGTTCCCGATGGCAAGGACCGCAAGGTCAAGGTCCTCGAGGACGGCAGCATCGTCTCGAAAAAAGACTGAGCGCCATCCGGTCGGCGGGCGCCGTGGCGCCGCCGATCCATCGTCGCATGGAGTTACGGGGCCGCTCGTCGTCGAGCGGCCCCGTTGTGCAACCACCGGCCTTCCGAGTCTGGATGCGGGACACCCGCAATGGACAGTACCGGCAAGACCTCCGTATCGGGAAGCGAAGGACCGCACATGACCGCAGCCGATCACGATCAGCTCCGCCGCTCCATCCTCATCGCCCTGGCGCAGACCGGCGACGAGCAGGATCTCGCCGCCATCCACACGCTGCTGAACCGACCGCAGAAGGACATCACCCTGCTGCCTGTGGTCGGCCATCTCGTCGCCGAGGGGTTCCTCGAGAAGGTGACGACCCCGAAACCATCGCCATTTCCGAATTCCCCAGTGGCCTCGTCGCCCGGCCGGCGCTCCAGCCAGCCGATCCCGGTACGCTTCCGCTTGACCGACCAAGGCCGCCAACTGGTCAAGGACGCCGCCGAGCAGGCGTTCCTGGTTCAGAGCGAATCGCTGGCGGAGATCGATGCGGATGACCTCGATACGGGTACCGATCCCGACGAGACGTGAGCGCGCACCTGCCGACGTTCGACTCGCGCCGACAATCCTGGTGACGCGGCGGGGCTGGCGTAGCCTGGCTCCATGGCGAACCATCAGAGCGTTACGCACAAGCTGATCCACGACCACCTGGTCGAAGGCGACATGACGCCCGGCCAGGAGATCGGACTGCGCATCGATCAGACCCTCACCCAGGACGCCACCGGCACGCTGGTGATGCTCGAACTCGAGGCGATGGGACTCGAGCGGGTGAAGACCGAGGTCTCGGTCCAGTACGTCGACCACAACGTCCTGCAGACGGATTTTCGGAATCCCGACGACCACCTGTTTCTGCAATCGGCATGCCAGCACTTCGGCATCTGGTACAGCCGGCCCGGCAACGGCGTCAGCCACGCGGTGCACATGGAGCGCTTCGGCCGGCCGGGCCGATCGCTCGCCGGATCCGACAGCCACACGCCCGCGGCGGGATCGATGGGAATGCTGTCCTTCGGTTCGGGCGGACTCGACATCGCCTTCGCCATGGCCGGCGAACCGCTCTATCTCAAGATGCCGAAGGTGCTCGGCGTCGAGCTGGTCGGCGCGATGCCGCCGTGGGTGAGCGCCAAGGACGTGGTGCTCGAGATGCTCAAGCGCTACAACGTCAAGGGCTGCCGCGGCATGATCGTCGAGTACCATGGCGCCGGCCTCGCGCAGCTCAGCGCGATGGATCGCCACGTCATCGCCAACATGGGCACCGAGCTCGGCGCCACCACCACGGTGTTCCCGTCGGACCAGGAGACCCTGCGGTTCCTGCGCGTGCAGAGCCGCGAGAGCGACTGGATCGAGCTGCTCGCCGACGCGGACGCGTCATACGACGCGGTCGACCGCATCGATCTCGCGACCTTGCAGCCGATGATCGCCTGCCCGTCGAGCCCCGGCAACGTGGTGACCGTGCGCGAGGTCGAAGGCAAACCGATCTATCAATCGTACGTCGGCTCGTCGGCCAACCCCGGTCTGCGCGACTTCTGGATCACCGCCGAGATCGTCAAGGGCCGGCGCGTCCACGACCGCGTCTCGCTCGACGTCAATCCGACCTCGCGGGCGCTGATCGAGAACCTCGCGAAAATCGGCGCGTTCCAGCAGCTGATCGCCGCGGGGGCGCGCTTCCATCAAGCCGGCTGCAACGGCTGCATCGGCATGGGCCAGGCGCCGGCCACCAACCAGATCAGCCTGCGCACCGTGCCGCGCAATTTCCCCGGCCGCTCCGGAACCAAGGAGGACCGGGTCTATCTGGTCAGCCCGGAAACCGCCGCCGCCTCGGCGCTCACCGGCGTCATCACCGATCCGCGCGACTGCGAGAAGCTCTTCGGCCTCGCGTATCCGACTTTCGTCGAGCCGGAGCCGCAGGCGCTCAACCACGACGTGCTGGCGCCGCCGGCGTCGAGCCCCGGGGTGCTGCTGCAGCGCGGACCGAACATCAAGGCGCTGCCGCAGTTCGACGAGCTGCAGAACTTCTACGTGGTGCCGGCGCTCTTGAAGATGGGCGACAACGTCTCGACCGACGAGATCCTGGTCGCGGGCGCAAAGGCCCTGCCCTTCCGCAGCAACATCCCGGCGATCAGCCAATACGCCTTCTTCGCGCTCGACGAATCATTCGCCACGCGCGCGCACGTGGCCAAGGAGCGCTATGGCGGGCACCTGGTGGTCGCCGGCGACAACTACGCCCAAGGATCCAGCCGCGAGCACGCCGCGCTCGCGCCGCGCTACCTCGGACAGGTGGCGGTGCTCGCCAAGAGCTACGCGCGCATCGGCTGGCAGAACCTCGCCAATTTCGGGATCCTGCCGCTCGAATTCGTCGATCCAGCGGACTACGACGGCATCGCGCAGGACGACGTCCTCGCCTTCGACGACCTGCGCTTGGCCGTGGCGACCGGTGAACCGATCACCGTCCGCAACCAGACCAAGCAGACGATCCTCCGTCTGACCCACCGCCTGAGTGAACGCCAGGTGCGTGCGGTGCTCGCTGGCGGACTGATCAACCAATTCCGCCTGCAGCACCTGCTGGAGCCACATCAGACCACTCCACCGGAAAGTTGAGGCCTCAGCTCTTCGGCAGACGACTGCGGCGCCTACCAGCGATAAACCACGCGATGCCACCAGGAAACATGTCATCGGCTTATGCGAGATCCGGTCGGCTACGCTCTGGGACCTCGTCACCACTTCGGGATGCGCAAAAGGAGGGTTCCGACTGGTGTGCCGTGGTCGTAGGAAAATCCAAATACCGTACCCTGCTCGAGGTTCACCGCGACCATACCGCCGGAGAGTGAGACAGCGAGGGCGCGTTCACCATCGAAGCGGTCGCTGCGTTCGACTTCGACCTCCTCGCCGACGCGGGTGAGGTGCTCGCCGTCCGTGACCCAGAACGTGAACGACAGGTGATGGTCGATTCGCGCGGCGAGCAGGAGCGCTTTCCTACCGTCCGCAGCGGCAGCGATCGGCAGCAGCTGGATCGGCGTGCGCGACCGGCCGAACGGGTTCCCGACCGAGGTTTCTGGTCTCGCGTCCGGACCGCTGGAGCCGACCACGACATCGTATTGGCCGAGCCAGACCTCGGCGCGATCATGATCCGAGGCGTCGTGGGCGAGGTGCACGGTGAGGTAGTGAGCGAGCCCAGGCGACGGCAGCACCAACCGCTGATCGCACCAGCGAGCGACGCTGACGGTATCAACACGCTTACAAGTTCCGCTGGCATGCCAAAGGAAGAGATGCAGCGGTCTCGGTGGCGGCGGCTCGGCAGAGCCGGGATTGTGGCCATGTTTCGGGGTCTCGTCGCCGGAGGGCATCTCAAAACCGTCCTGTGGTGGACCCGGGGGCAAGGCGCGCACGCCCGCGACCAGCAGCGTACCATCCACCCCTTCCGCCAGCAACTCGATGCGTTCGATCGGCTTGCCCGCCGCGCGTTCGATCGCGATGCGTTCGATGATGATGGTCGTCAATCCATCAGGATGGATGCGCGCGAGGGATCCATCCTCGAGTGTCGCGAGAAGGTCGGAATAGCTGCCCCCGGCTTCGGATCCGTCTGGCGGGGGCCCGTGACGCCAACGCGCGCCTTCGGGATGGATGCGGTTGATCAATTCCCGGCCATGCATGGTTTGAGGAATGGAGCGGATGTGCAGCAGCGCTGTTCCGTTGAGGTCCGGTTCGCTCAGCAGGGGCCAGAGGCCGCCGTTACCGATCGCCGACAAGAAGGGAATGCCGTCGGGGGAACTTGGGAGCGGAGGGGAATGCACGTCTTTCACATCGTAGAGGACGGGCCCTATCACCTTGGTGTCCTTCGTCGAGGCGGCATCACTGCGGATCAGCCAACGACCGTTTGGAGAACTGGTCGCGACTTCGCCGATGGGACCCCCGAAGTGCTCGACCGTCAGTGACGCTCCGACCCACAGCATCAATCGGCCGTCTGGGAAACTCGTGACTTCGCCGCTGGGTCGCACCTCGTCGACCCCCAATGGCGCTGGGACCCACATCATCGATGCGTTCGCGACGCCGGATCCGGTGAACAGATTCACCACCCGGTGCACACTCACCGTCTCCCTCTCTTCCTTATTGCCTGGATGCCCGAGCGCGAGTGCGCCACCGTCGTAGGAGAAAACCGGCTTGCCCACGGCTGGATGGTCGAGAAAGACATGATCGACCTCGGCCGATGGATCCTCAGCAGGAGCCACCACCGGAGGTGGCTCCTGCTGCTGAGCGGTCGGCGGCGCATCGGAAAGCGCATGGCTGTGCACGGCGTAGGAGCCGGCGCCGATGACGGTCGCGGCCAGCGCGGCGATGATGACAGGCATGGACCATCCTCCGGAGGTGATGAGCGAAGCGGGGACGGCGCTGGCGGCGGCGACCGTGGAAAGGTGAGCGATACCTGCGGACACGCCGGTCGGCGCGACGTGCGCGGGCGCCGTCGCGAGCGCATCGCCCACCGCGGCGATCGAGAGCGCGGTCTCGCCGGACGGGAGCATCCGCCTCAGGCGTTCGCGCCCGCGGCTCAGGCGCATGGCGCACGCTTCGACGCTGATGCCCAACGCC
>JACDEN010000729.1 GCA_013816415.1 Planctomycetota bacterium | reverse complement strand
GAGCAGATCGGCGAGCATCTCCTCCGCGGTCTGGTAGCGGTCGTCCGCGGACTTGGCCATCGCCTTGGCGATGATGCGCGCGAGCTGCGGCGACAGGAGTGACTGGAATTCGCGGACGTCCGGCGGCGGGTCGTTGAGCACCGCGACCAGAACGCCCCACGGACTCGAGGCCACGAACGGCGCGTTGCCGGTCACCAGTGCGAACAGGCTCGCTCCGAGCGCGTAGATGTCGGCTCGTCCGTCGACCATGCTTTCGCCGCGCACCTGTTCGGGCGCCATGAAGGCCGGCGTGCCGACCGGTGTGCCGGTGCGCGTGAGGCGGTCGTCGCCCTGGAAGTGCCGCGCCAGGCCGAGGTCTCCAAGCTTGGCGATGCCGTCCACCGAGATGTAGATGTTCGCCGGCTTGACGTCGCGGTGGACGACGCCGGCGCGGTGCAGCGCCGCGAGACCGCGGCAGCAGTCGGCGGCGATCTCGACCGCCGTCGCCTCGTCGAGACGTCCGCCATGGCGCAGCGCGAGACGTGACGCATCGCCGCCGGAGATCAGTTCGAGCACCATGTAGAGGTGGTTGTCGGCCTGGCCGACGTCGAAACACGAGACCACGTTGGGATGCACGACCGCGCCAGCGGCGCGCGCCTCACGCATGAAGCGGTCCCAGAATCCGCGGTCGCGCGACTGCTGCGGCGAGATGACCTTGAGCGCGACCTCGCGGCGCATCGATTCCTGGAACGCGCGATAGACGATGCCCATGCCGCCCTGGCCGAGCCGCGCGCTGATGCGGAACCCCGGGATGGTCGGAAAGTCCTCGTCCTCGGCGAGCGACTTGAGGCGGAACGGTCCGGCCTCGAGACTCGCGTGCAAAGACGGCGGTCCAGCCGGCGGATTGCTCGGTCTCGTGATGTCGTCTCCGCCCGTTCCGTCGCTCGCCATAGGATACCCCCAGCGTCGATCGACGCCGGTGGCGAACCTATGGAGGGATGGGTCAGACGACAACGCGGGCATTGCCGTGGTAGCACAAAGGTGGGCAACCAGTGGAACGACTGCCACGACTGGCGAAGTAGACTCCACCATGCAGGGATCGGCGAGAGGACCACGGGTGTAGTATTTTTGAGGTATGCTGGCCTGAAGACCTCGCATAGGAACCCCATGACATCGCTCAACCCTCTCGTCCTGGCCGCAGTCCTGCTCACTCCGATCATGCCAGCGATTGCCGAAGAACTGGATGTCCTGACCCTGCGCAACGGCCGTCACCTCGAGGGTCATTACGACGACAGGTCCCATATCCTGACCTTCGGCGGATCGGTCTCCGGCAGCGTCCAGGTGCAACCCGGCGACATCCTCAAACGCGAGAAGCTGATCCTGGCAGATGCGGCCGAAGCGAAGGTCGCGGTCGCTCCGGTGCCCGCTCCGGCCGACGGAAAAGGCGCCGCTCCGACGGCCGCCAAGGATAGCAGCAAGGACGTGCTCCAGGCCAAACGGGTGGCAGGGGTGCGGAGCATGAAAAAGAGCCAGCTCAAGAAGGATCTGCAGAGCTCCATCGATTATCAGAAGACCTACGAGTTGAACATCGCGAAGATGGAGGCGGAACGCGCTGACCTTCCCGCGCGCATCCAGTCCATGGATGGGTCGGTGTCGGCGGCGCGCCAGGATCTGAACACGGCGCAGAGCAGATACACGTACGTGCAGCAGGATTACGATGCCTGGTACGCGTACCGTCGCCACAATTCAGCCTGGGGCGGAGCCTCCGTCTCCGATGCCCGGGACCAACGCGACAAGGCCGATCGAAAACTGAAGAAGCTCGAAAGCGAACTGGACGCGATGCGCAAACGGCAGAGCCGCATCACGACGGAGTTGCCATCGGATCAGGCGAAGTTGAAAGGGTCGATCGAGCGGCAGGCGATGCTGGCGGCTGACATCAAGGCGTTGGAGCTCGAGGAGGCGAACGCTGCGGCTCCGTGAATGCCATCGATCAGCGCGGCAGTTCCACGCGTGCCGTCTGCCCCTTCACATCGATCTCGCCCAAGGCGGCCAGGGCGTGGGCGGCCGTGCGGCGGACTTCGACATCCGCGTGCTCATCCCCGAGCTCGATCGAGCCGATGGCATTCTTCGAAACCTTCGCGGCCTTGCACACGAACTTCCGCAGCGTCCGCAGCGAGATCTCTTCTGAGCGCTTGATGTGGATGCGGACCCGCACCAGCGGTTCCTGCACCACCGCGGCGAGGGTGATCGGCGGCTTCGTCGGGACCGGCGCTGAGGCGGCTGCGGCCAGAGGGGGCGCGACGGGTCGTGGTGCTGGCGCCGGAGCGGCACGCGGC
>JACDEN010000728.1 GCA_013816415.1 Planctomycetota bacterium | reverse complement strand
GCTTCGAGCAGCCCGCGCTGTTCCGCAACAATGATCTGCCCGGCATCATGCTTGCCTCGGGTGCGCAGCGCCTGATCGCGCAGTTCGCGCTGAAGCCGTTTTCGCGCGCGGTGGTGCTGACCGCCAACGCCGAAGGCTACCGCGCGGCGCTCGACCTGCGCGATGCCGGCGTCGAGATCGCCGCCATCGTCGACCTGCGCACCGGCAGCGAGGCCGCGGCGCAGGGTGCCGCCGCGCGCGCTGCCGGCATCGCCATCGTTCCCGGATCGACCATCTACGCAGCGAAGCCCGCATCCGGCAAGGTCGGCATCACCGGTGTCGTCATCCGCACCGTCGACAGCGCGGCCGCCGGCGAGCGCAGGATCGCGTGCGATGGCGTCGCCATGAGCGTCGGCTGGGCCCCGTCCGACGGCCTGATCTGCCAGGTCGGCGGCAAGATGGCCTACAGCGACCCGATCCAGCAGTTCGTGCCCGACGTCATGCCGGCAGGGATGTTCGCAGCGGGCCGCATCAACGGCTTCCACGCCCTCGACGCGAAGCTCGCCGACGGGGCGCGCGCGGGCGACGCGGCGGCGGCGCACGCCGGTCTGTTCACAGGCCCGGTGGCGAAGATCGCCGAGCGCATCGGACCGTCTCCCACACATCCCCTGGCCTGCCTGAGCCATCCTGACGGCAAGGTCTTCGTCGACCTCGACGAGGACGTGCAGCTGAAGGATCTCGAGAACGCCGCGCAGGAGGGCTTCGACAGCGTCGAGCTGCTCAAGCGCTACTCGACCTTCGGCATGGGACCGAGCCAGGGTAAGCACTCCAACACCAACACCATCCGAGTGCTCGCGAAGATCCGCGGCCAGACCATGGGCGAGATCGGCGCGCCGCGCTCGCGACCGTTCTACCACCCGATCACCTTCGGGCATCTCGGCGGACGCGGGTTCCACCCCCACCGCCACACCGCGCTGCATCAGCGGCACGTCGATGCCCACGCGGTTTTCATGCTCGCCGGCGAATGGAAGCGCCCCGCGTACTACGCCACGCCCGGGACCACGCGCGAGAGCGCGATCAGTCAGGAAGCGCGCGCCGTCCGCCAGAGCCTCGGCATCATCGATGTCGGCACCCTCGGCAAGATCGAGGTCAGCGGCGCGGCAGCCGGCGATTTCATCGAGCGCATCTACACCGGCCGCTTCGCCAAAATGAAGATCGGCACCACCCGCTATGGGCTGATGTGCGACGAGTCGGGCGTGATCATCGACGACGGCGTCATCGCGCGGATCGCCGAGGACCGCTACTACGTCACCACCACCACCACCGCATCGGCGAGCGTCTACCGCGAGATGCAGCGCTGGGCCTTGATCTGGGGCCTCGAGGTCGTGCTGGTCAACGCCACCGGCACCTATGCCGCGATGAATCTCGCCGGGCCGCAGTCGCGCGCGGTGCTCGCGACGCTCACCGGACAGGATCTCGCTGAGGCAGCGTTCCCGTACCTCGGCGCGCGCGAGGCCCTGGTCGCCGGCGTGCCGGCGCGGCTGATGCGCGTCGGCTTCGTCGGCGAGCTCGGCTACGAGATCCACGTGCCGGCGTGCTCGGGCGCGCACGTGTGGGATGCGCTGATCGCCGCCGGCGCATCCGTGCGCATCCGTCCATTCGGCGTCGAAGCACAGCGCATCCTGCGCCTGGAAAAAGGCCATGCGATCATCAGCCAGGACACCGACGGCCTGTCGACGCCGCGCGACGCGCAGATGGAGTGGGCGGTCAAGATGGACAAGCCGTTCTTCATCGGCCAGCGCAGCCTGGCGATCGTCGCCGAGAAGCCGGCCAAGCGCACGCTGATCGGCTTCACCCTGAGCCCGCATCACCGCGGCCTGGTGCCGCAGGAGTGCCATCTGGTGGTCGACGGCCGCACCATCTGCGGCCGCGTCACCAGCGTCGTCGCCAGTCCGACGCTCGGCCACGTGATCGGCATGGCCTACGTCACGCCGGCACAGGCCAAGCCCGGCACCGTCATCCACATCCGCCTGGACAGCGGCCATCAGGTGGATGCGACGGTGAGCGCGACGCCGTTCTACGATCCGAAGAATCTGCGGCAGACCGAGGGTGGGCCGGCGACAGCCGAGGCGCCAGCGGCGCCGCCGCCGGCGGCAACCAAGTCGATGGCGAACGCGGGGAAGACATGAACGCCACCAGCACGGTGCGGCGGATGAGTCCGGTGCACGAGGAACTTGCGCACGCGCAGGCGCAGTGGGGCGACCTCGCCGGCATGCCGGTGGCGATCCGCTGCGGCGCCCCCGCCCAGGAGGAGCGCAACCTCGCGGCGGTGTCGGTC
>JACDEN010000144.1 GCA_013816415.1 Planctomycetota bacterium | reverse complement strand
TCGGTGGTGCAGAACACCGCGGTCGGCACGCGGCCCCCGGCGAGCACGGCGCCCATCGCGGCGTAGGCGGCGTCGCTGTCGCAGGCGACGCGGTACGATAGCGCGGGATCGTGAGCGATGCCCGCGGAGGTCAGCGCGCGCTGGTATCCCGCCTGACGCGCATCGGCTGCCGGCGTCGACGGGTAATTCATGATCGCGATGTCGCGATGTCCGAGCGCGACGAGCGCCGCCACCGCCGCCTCGGCGCCGTCGATGCTCTCGCACGAGACCTGATCGAACCTCCGCTGCGCCGGCTGCTCGCTGTCCACCAGCACGGTCGGCAGCTCGACCGCGGCGAGCGCGTTCAGGAGATCCCGCTCGACGACGCCGAGCACGATCAGTCCGCTGAGCTGCGCGTCCTTGGCGATCGACGCGGCGAATGTTGTGTAGGGGGGCGTGGCCTTGTGGATGACCAGCGTCGACTCGGCGCCGAGCGCCTGCTGCGCGCCGTGCAGGATGCGGTGGTAGAAGAGCGTGCTGCGCACTCCGGTCTGATCGAAGTGCGCGACCACGCCGATGGCGCCGGCCGCGGTTTCCGACGGCGGGGTGGCGCGCCGTCCGCGCTGTGGCTGCGCGGACGGCGCGCGCACGAAGGTGCCGCGACCGGGAATGCGCTCGAACCAGCCGTCGTCGGTCAGTTCGACGATCGCGCGGCGCACCGTCATGCGGCTGAGTCCGAGTTGCGCGGCGAGCGAACGCTCATCCGGAATGGCGGCGTCGGGGGCCAGGGTCCCGCTGCGGATGTCGCCCAGCAATCGCGCCTTCACCTGCTGATAGAGCGGCATCGGATCACTGGGTTCCAGGCGCAGCATATACCGGACTATACCAGACTATACCAAATGGCAAATATTAACGTAAAGAGCTTATTATAATATATTTACAGATACAATACCAGGAAGTCTCACTTGGCCGGTGGTTCGTGGACGCACGTCCATGCAGCGATCATCCTGGCCCGGCTGGAGACTCCCGCACCATGGCGGCGATGCCCCGACCGTCCGAGCAACAGCGCCCGCAGGGCAGCCGGCTGCGCGAGCGCCTCTTCGAGGTGGTCTTCGAATCCGACACCCTCGCCGGCCGCCTGTTCGACCTCGGGCTCCTGTGGGCGATCATCCTGAGCATCGCGGCGGTGATCCTGGCGAGCATCCCGGCGATCGCCCGATCCTGGGGTCCGACGCTCAAGATCGCGGAGTGGGTATTCACCATCGTGTTCAGCATCGAGTACGTGCTGCGCTTCGTATCGGTGCGGAACCCGACGCGTTACGCAGGCAGCTTCTTCGGCCTCGTCGACCTCGCCGCCATCCTGCCCGGCTACATCGATCTGCTGATCCCGGGCGCGCAGTCGCTGCTGGTGGTGCGCGTTCTGCGCCTGCTGCGGGTGTTCCGCCTGCTGAAGCTCGGCCGCTACCTCGGGGAAGCCGAGATCCTGTTGACCGCGGTTCGCGCCAGCCGCCCGAAGATCATCGTCTTCCTGACCTTCGTCTTCGCCGTCGTCATCATCGTCGGCGCGCTGATGTATCTGGTCGAATCGGGCAGCGCGGGCTTTGAGAGCATCCCGAGCAGCATGTATTGGGCCATCGTCACCCTGTGCACGGTCGGATACGGCGACGTGGTGCCGCTGACGCCGCTCGGCAAGGCGATCGCGTCCCTACTGATGATCATGGGCTACGGTGTGATCGCGGTGCCGACCGGCATCGTATCGGTCGAACTCGCGCGCGTGTCGAATCTTCCGGTCAGCGGCCAGGCCTGTCCCGCGTGTACCCGCTCTGGTCATGCGGTGGATGCGACGCACTGCAAATTCTGCGGAGCGCTGCTCAATCCGCAGCTCGATGCCGCGCGCGACACCGTACCACCGGATCAGGCCTGACGCTCTCTTCGGAGAGGAATGGCATACGCAGGTCGGCCAGCTCATGAATTCCCCGCATCAGGCGACCGCAGGATCAGGCGACGCCGGCGCTCCGCGCCTCGTCGGCTTCCGGTCAATGCGGGATAACGTCAGGACCGCGTGCGCTCGCAACGATTCAGCGCCCGACTGCGACGCGCCTGGCCGAGCGCCAGCAGCAGCGCCAGTGCACCCAGTCCCGCACCCATCCCGCAATGGGTGCCACCGCTCGCGCCGCCAGCTTCGGAATCGATGATGCTGGTCGTCGCCTGGATGGTCAGCGCCATGCTGGTCGAGCTGGTGCCCGAGCCATTGGTCGCCTGGATGGTGATGGTGTAGGTTCCGGCAGCGGTGGGTGTGCCGGAGATGACGCCGGTCGTGGTGTTCACGCTCAATCCGGTCGGGAGTCCGGTCGCGCCGTAGCTGGTCGGCGTGTTGGTCGCGGTGATGGTGTAGCTGAAGGGCTGGCCGAGCGTCCCGACCGCGGTTCCGGGGCTGCCGATCACCGGCGTCCCGGCGACCGCTGGATTCACGGTGATGGTCAGGGTCTTGGTCCCGGTGCCCGCGCTGTTGATCGCGCGGATCGTCACCGTCGCGGTTCCCGCCGCCGTCGGCGTACCCGAGATGACGCCGGTTCCGGTGTTCACGGTCAATCCCGACGGCAGACCGGTCGCGCCATAGCTGGTGGGCACGTTGCTCGCGGTGATGGAATAGGTGAACCCCTGGCCGACCGTCGCGGTCGCGCTGCCGGCGCTGGTGACGACCGGGACCGCGGCGTTCACCGTGAGGGTGAGGGTCTTCGAGCCGGTGCCGGCGGCGTTGGTCGCGCTGATGGTCACGGTGGCGGTGCCGGAGGCGGTCGGGGTTCCCGAGATGACGCCGGTCGCGGTGTTGATGGTGAGGCCGGCCGGCAATCCGGTCGCGCCGAAGCTGGTCGGGCTGTTGCTCGCGGTGATGGTGTAGCTGAACGTCTGGCCGACGGTCGCGGTCGCGGTGCCGGCGCTCGAGACCACGGGCGCGACCGGCGGCGCAGCGTTGACCGTGAGGGTGAGGGTCTTCGAGCCGGTGCCGGCGGCGTTGGTCGCGCTGATGGTCACGGTGGCGGTGCCGGAGGCGGTCGGGGTTCCCGAGATGACGCCGGTCGCGGTGTTGATGGTGAGGCCGGCCGGCAATCCGGTCGCGCCGAAGCTGGTCGGGCTGTTGCTCGCGGTGATGGTGTAGCTGAACGTCTGGCCGACGGTCGCGGTCGCGGTGCCGGCGCTCGAGACCACGGGAGCCGATACCCCGCCCGAGACGGTGACGGTCGCAAGAACGCCTCCGCTGAGGTTGACGAAGGTGCCGCTCGGAGACATTTCCATCTTCGCCGCTCGGACCAGGTAAGCGTACGTTCCCGCCGACAGCGAGGTATCGGAGTAGCTGGTCGCGGTGGTCGGAGAGGTGGTGAGGCGCGCGTAGGGGCCGTCGATATTGGTCGCGCGGAACACATGGTAGCCGAGCGTCGCTTCCGCCGATGCCGACCAGGTGAGAGTCACCGTCGAGCCGGCGGCGCTCGCGCTGAGGCCCGTCGGCGGGATGACCGGGAAGGCGATGAGCGTGGGATCGCCCATCAGGCCGATGTGGACCGCGCGCCAATTGAAGCCGCCGGAGGAATACAGATTTCCGTCGTTGTTCTGCGACACCACGATGCTGTTGCCGATCGGCTCGCCGAGGCCCATGTGGAAGTAGTGGTGCTGCGGCCAGCCGCTCCATGAGCAGCTCAGGCCGGCGGGCGAGCTCGCCAGCACGGCGCGCATGAAATCGTTGTCGAAGCTCCAGTCGCCGAAGTAACTGCCGAAGGACATCGTGAACGCGATATTGACGCTGTTCGCCGCCAGCAGCTGCGTCGTCAGCGAGCCGTTCGCCATGCCGTACGGCCCGCCGCCGCCGCAGACGTAGCCCCAGAGGTAGTTCTCCCCCGGGAATCTCGGGACTCCGGTGGTGTCGGTCGGGTTGGGCAGCACCCACTGTCCCCGGACGAAGTTGTTGCTGGCGTACGAGCCGATGATCCCCGACAGGCGCCAGGCGGACGCCGCCGGCGAGCCGATGCCACCACCGCTGTCGAAGCCGTCCTGGATCAGGCAGCCGCGGTTCATGGTGACGATGCGCTGGCGGAAATTGTGGTCCTTGTCGAGGTATTGCCGCAGCAGGGCGGGCTCGTTCGCGCTGAAGGCCCACATGTTCGAAAGATCGACGCGGCCGACGCCCAACTCGATGTCCGACGGAATGAAATTCTGGTCGAAATAGCCGTCGCCGGCGTTGTTCGTCCAGGCTCCGTTCGTCCCGTAGTTGGCGGTGTCGGTCCAGGTTCCATCCATGTCGCCGTAGTAGCTGTCGCACGGCTGCTGGATCTGATGGTCGCCGTGTCCATCCGGGGCGTAAAAGCCCGAGCGCGGCTGCGGCACGTGTCCGAAGAGGAATACCGATTTCACCTGCGTGGGATCGGCGAGGTAGTCGGCCTTGATCAGCGCCTTGACGCTGGTGACGGTGTCGGCCACGGCCACGTCGTGGCGGATCACCGTCCAGCCGTCGCCGACGAGATCCTGCTTCAGGCGGGTCAGCTCGCCCGCCGTCGCGGCGGCGATCCCCGATTCGACGATCAGCACCACCGTGCCGCGGTGGTCCACCATCGGAAAGTCGATGGCTGCATAGATGTAGCCGTAGCCGGTGTACGGAGTCGTATTGGCCGGGTTGTTGGCGGTGACGCGGTATTCGTAGGCTTGGCCGGCGACGACGTTGGTGTCGGTCCAGCCGGTGAACCCGGCGGCGACCGGCGCGCTCCAGGATGTCGCGTTCCTGCTCTTGCGCTGCACGGTGTAGGTCGGCGGAAATTCGGTATGCCAATAGTCAAACCCCCAGGTGAGCTGGATCTGCAGCGGCGATAGCGATGGCGTCGCGGTCACGATCACCGCGTCATCCCTGGAACTCACATACGTGGTCGCCCACAGCGACGGTGCGAGCAGTCCGAACGCGAGCAGCAGCCCAGCGAACATCGTACGTGAGGTGGAGAACGCGTTCAGGACACGGAGCCGAAGAGATACTTCTCGCACGGAATCCTCCGAGGGACCACAAGGATAACACGAAAACGCCCGGCGCGCGGCAATTCGACCGATGTCGTAACGGAGCAATTGATACAGAGTGTAACCCACTGCGGTGCATCGAGTCGTGGTGGGGATCCGGCCGCGGATGCGTGGTTGGAAGCGGCGCAGTCCGGTTCCGGGGCGTGCGAAAACGGCGCTGCAGGTGCTGCGCCGGTAAGCACAGGGCAGTCGCTTGCACCCGGCACCACATGTGGAACTCCGGCCAATGTGTTTCCGGTGACCGATCAGTGCACACTCAAGATGCCATGGTGGTGGCAGCCGGTGTCCGCGCTGGTTCGTACAGCGCAATCGGTGGGGTCCTTCCCACCGATCGCGAATGACGCCGGCCCTGCCGTTTTCCTCGACCCCGCTAGGCTTCCACCATGAGCACGTGTTCCCTGATGCTTCCCGGATCGTTCACCGTCGGCTGCAATTACTGGGCGTCGCATGCCGGTGCCATGATGTGGAGCGACTGGCGCGAGGACGTGGTCGACGCTGACCTCGCCAAACTCGCGGCGGCGGGCCTGCAGGTGCTGCGCGTCTTCCCGTTGTGGAGCGACTTCCAGCCGATCACCGCGCTGCGCGGCTACGCGGGGACGATCCGCGAGATGCGTTTCGGCGAGCAGGCGCTGCCCGACGACGACCTCGGACGCGCCGGCGTCTCGCGCGTGATGATGGACCGCTTCGCGCGCTTCGCGGAGCTCGCTCGCGCCCATGGACTGCAGCTGATCGTGGGCCTGGTCACCGGGTGGATGAGCGGGCGCACCTTCGCGCCGCCGGCGATCGCTGACCGGAATCTCCACACCGATCCGCTCGCGCTGCAGTGGCAGGCGCGCTTCGTGAAGGCGTTCGTCACGCGCTTCCGCTCCGAGCCGGGAGTCGTGGCCTGGGATCTCGGCAACGAATGCAATTGCATGGGGCGGCCGGGCTCGCGCGAGGCGGCGTGGGCGTGGACCGCGCTGATCACCTCCACCATCCGCGCCGCCGACGCCACGCGGCCGGTGATCTCGGGCATGCACAGCCTGATGCCCAGCACCGATCTCGGGGGCCACTGGACGATCCAGGACCAGGCCGAGCTCACCGATGTGCTGACCACGCATCCCTATCCGCTGTGGACCCGGCATGCCAGCCAGGATCCGCTCGACACGCTGCGGACGACCGTGCACGCCACCGCCGAGTCGCGCTTCTACGCCGACATCGGCGGCAAGCCGTGCTTCGCCGAGGAGATCGGCACCATGGGCCCGATGATGGGCGATTGGGAGGCCGCGGCGCGCTTCGTGCGTGTCAACCTCTTCAGCCTGTGGGCGAACGACTGTCGGGGTTTCCTGTGGTGGTGCGCCTTCGATCAGACGCGGCTGGGGGATGCTCCGTACGACTGGATGGCGATCGAACGCGAGCTCGGACTGATCCGCGACGACGGAAGCGCGAAGCCGATGCTCGCCGAGATCAGCTCATTCCGCGCGTGGCTGCAGGCGTCCAAGCTCGAACGCCTGCCCGAGCGCCGCATCGACGCGGTGTGCGTGCTGACGCGCGGACAAGACCAATGGGCGGTCGCGTACGCGGCGTGGGCGCTCGCTGCGCAGGCGAAGCTGTCGCTGCGCTTCGCGTGGGCGGATGATCCGCTGCCGGACGCGCGCCTGTACCTCGCGCCGAGCCTGGCTGGCGTCGGCGGGCCGTTCGGACGCGCGCGCTGGCTCGAGC
>JACDEN010000727.1 GCA_013816415.1 Planctomycetota bacterium | reverse complement strand
ACGTGCGACGTCCGACGTCCGGCGTCCGACGTCGGAATCCACCTGACCTCCGCTGCACCCTCGTGGGGATCAGATGAAGACCGTGCTCATGCTCGTCGCCTCGAACGTGTTCATGACCACGGCGTGGTACTGGCACCTGAAGTCGAAGGCGCTGCCGCTGGCTGCGATCATCGCCATCTCGTGGCTGATCGCGCTGCCGGAATACTGCCTGGCGATTCCCGCGAACCGCATCGGCCACGTGAACTTCGGCGGCGGCTTCACCGCCCCGCAGCTGAAGGTGCTGCAGGAGGGCCTCGCGCTGCTGATGTTCATCCCGTTCACGCTGCTCGTGCTCAAGGAGGTCCCGCGCTGGACCGATGCCGCCGGCATGCTGCTGATCCTCGCCGGACTGGCGATCGCATTGTCGGGGCGCCCCTCCTGAGCAGGCCTGCGGCGCGTGAGAGCGCGGCGCGCCGGTCAGAGGGTTCCGCAATCGTCCGCAACCGGCGAGATGGTGATCGCACGGCGGCGTCCTCGAATCGCCACGCGATCGAGATGGTGAAGGCGTCGAAAATGCGCTGTAAGCTTCTAGGCCATTACGCCTTAGCGCGGGGTCCGATGCAGACGGAAGCCGCCGCGCCTTGGGCCCTATTCCGCGCGGGGGCCCCTACCGGCCCGCTAGGTCGACGTTGACCGGCGCCGTCGTTGCACCCTGGCGGAATGTCGCGCAATTGCGACAGGCGCGGAGACTCGCATCGTTGCAGGCAGCGGCATAGGATGGCGGCATCGATTCCATCCGTCCATCTCTCCGAGGAGTTCGCCATGCGCCATCCCCTTGACCGCTTCCGCCCGCCGCCTGCCGCGGCACGCGTCGGCTTCACCCTGATCGAACTGCTGGTGGTGATCTCGATCATCGCCGTGCTCGCCGGCATGCTGCTGCCCGCGATCGGCTTCGTGCGCGAGATCGCGAATCGCGCGCGCTGCGGCAGCAACCAGCATCAGATCGTGCTCGCGATGATCACCTACGTCAGCGACAACTCGCAGATGTGGCCGGTGCGGCCTGCGCTCGCCGACGGCACGCCGGATCCGGCCGCGAGCCCGACCCAGCCGCTCTACACCACCATCAGCAGCTTCGAATTCCTGTCCTCGTCGCTGGGCCGCGACCTGCCGCCAGCCATCTTCGCCTGCCCGAGCATCGCCGTCTACCGGCCGCCGGCGCCCGCGGTGGCGAATCTCGACTTTGGCACCCCCGGCGTCGCTTCGACCTGGTGCGCCGCGGTCGCCGCTGGAGCGAACGATCCGCAGACGCCCGGCTACTGCTACGATTGGTCGATCCCCTCGCAGCCGACCGCGATGCGGGTGGTGACCGCCGACCGCGCACGCGAATCGAAGGGCCACCGCAACAAGGTGGTGTGCTGCTTCGCCGACGGGCACACCGCCATGACCTCGCAGACGATCGTGCCGCTGGTCGGCGGCACGGCCAACATCGACAGCACCGCCGGCGCCTGGCAATTCGTCAATCCCGATTGCGAAAACGAGAGCATCTTCGATGGCGTCGGCGACGATGGCGACATGACGTCTGTCGCCACCGGATCGTCGACCAGGGCATGGGTGCGCTGAGCACGCCGACGCCGCCGTCGTCGGACGAGGTTCCGGCGACGGCTGGACGCGCACCGTTGGGACCCCTGCCATTGCCCACGCATCCCGATCCGCAGAACAGGAGCCATGCCGAAGCGGCGCACGGCCTGGCACAAGCTCGAGGTGGCGTGGCGCGACACCGCGCTGCTGTGCTCGGAATTCCAGCGTCCACTGTTGGCGTGCGGCGCGGCGATGCTCACCGCAGGCGCGGTCTATGACCTGATGTCGGGAATGGCCGGGCATCCGGTCGGTCTGGTGCATGCGACCTACCATGTGCTGTCGCTGACGTTCCTGCAGGCGAGCCTCGACTGGCCGGACCAATGGTACCTGCAGTGCTTCTACTTCGTCATGCCGCTCATCGGCATCGCCACCCTCGCGCAGGGCGTGGCCGATTTCGGCAGCCTGCTGTTCAACCGCCGCAACCGCGGCAAGGAGTGGGAGATGGCCGTCGCCTCGACCCTGAAGGACCACGTCATCCTGGTCGGCCTCGGCCACCTCGGCTTCCGGGTGGTCAAGCATCTCGAGGAGCTCAGACAGGACGTGGTGGTCATCGAGCTCAACCCCGAAGCCGACCTGATGGACGCGGTCAAGGCGCTGGACATCCCCGTGCTCGAGGGCGACGCGACCCGCGAACAGGTGCTCAACGCCGCCGGCGTCCCGGTGGCGCGCTGCATCATGCTGTGCACCCAGAACGACAGCCTCAACCTGCAGAT
>JACDEN010000726.1 GCA_013816415.1 Planctomycetota bacterium | reverse complement strand
ATCGCGGCGAGACAGGATTCAGTGGTTGCGAAACGCGATGCAAAGTCCGGCAGCGTCAGTGATTGGTACGGCATTTACCGACTCCTCGTAGGTGTCTATATTGACCCTATGCGAGAGGAAGTCAAGAGCGGCTGCAACTGCTCGGCAGGGAAGTAGCATGAAAATGACCCTCTCAATGGCCAGAAAACCCACTTTCTTTGTATGATTTGTCACAGGAGTCGCCCGTGGACCTCGCCAACCGCTGCTTCGTCGATACCCGCACCGATCCAGCGCTCCCCGGGCTGGTGACGCTGCCCTTGGAAGTGCCCTACCGTGCGCAGCTGATCCACGCGACCTGGCGTCAGTCATGCCAGCGGACGCAGCGCGCTGGCACCCGCCAGCCCCATGCCCACGACGTCTACCACATCGTCCTGGTCAGCGGTGGTTCCGGAACCTTCGTGATCGGCGATGAGATCGTCGCGGTGTCGGGCGGCGATCTGTTCATCACCTCGCCCGGAGACCGCCACAGCTTCAACGCTCTGGATGGCGAGGACACCGAGTACTGCGAGCTGACCTGGGAGTTCGTCAACCCGCAGGGCGGCGTGCTCACGCGTCCGTTCCATGAGGCGCTCAGCGCCTGGACCGGCAGGCCCTGCCCGCGGATCGGACGCGCACGAGCCGGAGCGGAGCTGCATCTCGCGATCATGAACGAGATCCAGGCGATCGCGCGCGCGGGATTCTCACAGGTCCCCGATCATGCGCTGGTCATCGCCGAGGCGATCGCGCGCGTGTTCATGGCGCTGTACACGCGGCTGCACGCGACGCAGCCGCCGGATGCCGATCGGCTGCTGCCGGTGCAGCACCACATCGACCGGCACTACCGCGAGCTGCTGTCGCTCGAGCAGCTGGCGCGGCTGTGCGGGTTCACCCCGAACTACCTGTCGCGCCGGTTCAAGGCGCGATTCGGCGCGACTCCCATCGTCTACCAGCATCGACTGCGCATCAATGCGGCGGCCAGCCTGCTGCGCACCACCGATCATCCGATCCGCGAGATCGCCGATCTCGTCGGATACCACGATGTCCACGTCTTCACCCGCAGCTTCCGCAGCCATGAGGGGATGCCGCCGGGACGCTATCGGAAGGAACGTTGGGGTCCGCAACGGGCGTGATAAAGCGCGGCTCCGTCAGCTCGCGCGCGAGAGACCGGCGATGAACGCGTCGACGTCGAACACGAAACCGAAGCCGAGGGCGACGCGCCACAGCGCGTTCTCCTTGCCGAGTTCGCCGCACGCGCTCTCCTTGTTCTCGACCGCGGTGACCGCCTGCCGCAGGGCCGAGCACATGACGCCGTGCTTCTTCATGTCGGCCATGCCGCCCGGCGAGAGCAGCAGGCACCAGTTGATGGCGAAGCCGGCATACACCAGGTGATTGATACCGGCGTTGCGACAGAGCGCGAACAGCTGGTGGGCGTCCTCGGCGACGCCCTCGTCGCCGAGCGGCCGCGCCTGCGGCGGAAAATCGAGCTTGGCGACACCGCGTTCGACGTCGGACGCATTGCGGGCGCCGACCATGACGTGACGACTGCGGAACTCGCGTAGCCGCTGCAGCGCCGGATCGACGGCCACCTGCTCGGGCGCCGCGGGTGGCGGTCCGGCGAGCGCCTTAGCGCGCAGATGGCCTGGAAACCTGGCGGCGTAGCCCGCATCGCTGACCACATGGAACAGCTTCATCGGCGATGTCCGCACCGCTGCGAGCAGGGACGGGAACACGTCGCGCAGAATGGCATCGGCGCGCGGGAAGTAATCGACGCAGCGGTGCCATCCGGGGTATTGCTCGCGCGTGCCGGTGTCCCAGGCGTGCATCACCACCACCGCGGTACGCCGCGGATCGAGCTCGATCTCGGACGACCGCCAACCGCCGAACCCTTCGGCCGGGACGTCGCGCGTGAAGTCGGCATCGAACTGCTGGTAGTGGTTCGCGCGAACGGTGATCATGGGCTGGGATCCTTGCGGCATGTACTCACTCCATGGATGTGGCGATGATCGCCGATTCCGGCGGACACGTCAGCAGCACGCCGTCTCCCGCATCGGCCTTCGCCGCGTCGCCGGTCGGCATCGGGAATCCATCGGCATCGGCAGCATGCACGGCGCCAGCGTAGACGTAGAGCTGGAATGACTGCTCGCGCGCGCCAGGAATGACGACGCGCACCTGGGCGGCGGCAGCTCGGCGATTGACCATCACCACCGTCCACCGCCCCTCGTGGCGCGCCGCCAGCACGCGCATGCCCTCGGGCTGCGAGGGCGCGAACAGCATGGATCCGGGCGGCACATACCGGCACAGCAGCGCCCAGGT
>JACDEN010000725.1 GCA_013816415.1 Planctomycetota bacterium | reverse complement strand
GCTCATCGATGAAACGCCGAACGCGGCGTGCCCGGTGATGCAGCGCTGGGAGCTGGCGTTCCGGCTCTCGCGCAGCTACGCGAATCCGTTCGATCCCGAGGTCGTCGACGTCGGCTGCGACATCACCGGACCGGACGGCAGCGAGCATGTCACGGCGTTCTACACCCAGGACTACGCCCGCCGCCTCGACCACGATCGCGAGATCGTCGACGCGGTCGGAGCGGCGGGCTGGCGCGTCCGCTACCGGCCGCGCCGCGCGGGAAACTATCACTGGGTGCTGCAGGCGGTCGATGGCGACCGCCGTCGTTCGCCGCCGCTGTCGGGTGGCTTCAGCGCCACCGCGGCGACGGATCCGGGATACATCGGACGCAGCCCGGCGAAGCCGCAGTACCTGGCCTTCACCGACGGATCGCCGTATTATCCCATAGGCCACAACCTGTGCCAGGCGGTCGACCTCCAACGGCCGTACGCCTACGAGTTCGCGGTCGCGCCGGATCAGGGCACCTTCAGCTACGACCGCTACTTCGCGCGCATGCGCGACGCCGGCATGAACTGGGCCCGGGTGTGGATGACGCCGTGGTCGTTCGGTCTCGAAGGCGATCCGACGTGGCCGGATTTCCACGGCCTCGGGCGCTACAATCTCGCCAACGCCTGGCGCTTCGACCACCTGCTCGACGAGGCGGCGCGCGACGGCGTGTTCGTGCAGCCGACGATCATCCACCACTCGGAACTACTGCAGGAGAATTGTTGGAAGACCAGCGCGTTGAATGTGGCCAACGGCGGCTGCCTGGGCAGCCCGCAGCAGTTCTACACCGAACCGCGCATCCTCGCCGCCTTCCGCACGCGCATGCGCTACATCGTGGCGCGCTGGGGCGACGATCCGCGCATCGTCGCGTGGGAGTTCTTCGGCGAGGCCAACCTGGTTCCGGGATTCGAGGGGACAGCGGCGGCGGCGTGGCATCGCGCGCTCGGGGACTACGTGCGCTCGATCGATCTCGGCCGCCATCCGATCTTCACCCACTGTCATAACTGGCAGAACGGCCATGCACTGTGGGCCCTGCCTGGAATCGACTGCGTGCAAGGCAACGGCTACATCCGTCCCCCCAACACCACTCCCGATCATGTGGCGAACTTCGAGCGCTACATCGCTGAAGTCGCGCGCTACGGCAAGCCGATCTTCGTCGCCGAATACGGCGGACGCGCCGAACTCGGCGCCCCCTCGCACGATTACCTCGAGGCGCAGCTGCACAGCGGCCTGTGGGCCTCGCTGACCCAGCCGTTCGCCGGCGCGGCGATGGCCTGGTGGTGGAACTTCACCGACGGCGCGGACTGCTACCACCACTACCGCGCGCTCAGCCGCTTCGCCGCGGACATCGACCGCGTCGCGCACGACTTCCACTGCGTGAAGCCGGCGGTGACGGCGCGTAACGCGACCGTCAAGGCGGCGGGCATGCAGGATCGCGGTTTCGGATTCTATTGGGTCTACCACTCGGATGTCTTCACGCGCCATGCGGACCTGCCGACGATCAGTGGGGCGCGCCTCCATCTCGATCAGCTCGATGGTGGTCGCTACCGCATCACCTCCTGGGATACCCGCACCGGCGAGGTGATCGCCAGCGAGGAGCGCGAACTGAGCCTGCCGGTGGACCTCGACCTGCAGTCCTTCGTCGGCGATCTCGCGGTCAAGGTGGTGGTGGTGGGGAGGTGAGAAGTTGGTGGTTGGTGGTTGGTGGTTGGTGGTTGGTTGGTGGTTGGTTGGTGGTTGGTGGTTGGTGGTTGACCACAAACCACAAACCACAAACCACAAACCACAAACCACAAACCACAAACCACAAACCACCAACCGGCTACCTCTCCCCATTCAAATACCGCCGCAGCAGGATGGCCGCGCATCGCGCATCGACCGCGCCTTTCGGCGCCGGCCATTTCCCCTCCTCGCGCAGCTGCTCCTCGGCCTCGCTCGAGGAGTAGCGTTCGTCGACTTCGTGCACTGGCAGCGTGCAGCGCTTCGCCAGCTCGGTGGCGAAGGCGCGCACCCAGCGCACATTGCCGCCGGCGTCGCCGTTGGCGTGCAGGGGAAGGCCGATGACGATCGCCTCGGCCCGCTCGCGCTTGGCCATCTCGGCGACCACCGCGGCGGCCTGGGCGTCGTCGACCCGCGGTACGAAGCCGATGGCCCGCGTCGAGATGCCGAGCTCGTCGCTGACGGCGAGTCCGATGCGTCGGCGGCCATAATCGATGCCGAGCAGGCGGGGCATGCCGCCAGTCTCGCTCGCCAGGGCCCGTGCGCCACCGCGGTCGGCGGTTGGCGCCGCGCAGGGCGCGGCTACGG
>JACDEN010000724.1 GCA_013816415.1 Planctomycetota bacterium | reverse complement strand
GTGCGCTCGAAGGACGGCTTCACCTTCCCGGTCGACGTGCGCGTGTCGGTGAACATCTCGGCCGCGGACGCCCCCTACCTGGTGGCCCTGCTCGGCAGCCCCGACCAGGTGATCACCGACGAGCACGAGAAGGCGAACTTCACCGTGCTCGAATCGAAGGTCATCCTGCCGGCGGTGCGCGCGATCTTCCGCAATGTCGCCCAGGAGCAGTCGGCGCTCGACTTCGTCAACAACCGCACCCAGGTCGAGGCCACCGCGACCTCACACGTGCGCAAGGAGCTCGAGAAGTTCAAGATCACCACCGAGGGCGTGTTCGTCGGCAACATCGACCTCGACGAGAGCGACGCCGGCAAGGCGCTGCTCGCGACCCAGACCGACAAGCAGATGGCGCTGAACCAGGAGCAGCTGTACGCGCAGAAACAGAAGGCCGAGATGGCGCGCGCCGAGCTGGTGAAGGCGCAGACCCAGGCCGACCAGCAGAAGCAGCTCGCGGAAGCAGAGTACGACGTGCTGGTCAAGAAGCAGGTCGCGCTCGGCCGCGAGCAGGAAGCGCTGGGCGAGGCGCGGTACATCGAGATCACCGCCGAGGCGCGCCGCAAAGGCTACGAGGCGATGGTGCAGGCGCTCGGACAGCAGGGCGTGACCCAGCTCGAGCTGATGAAGCTGGTCGCCGAGGGCAAGGTGCAGATCACGCCGCAAGTGATGGTGACCAACGGCACCATGAGCGATGCGCTCGCCGGCACCTTGCTCAACAACGCCGCTGCGAACAACGCCGCCGCCACGCATCAGGCCCCGCCTCCGCCACCCGCGAAGAAGTGATTCCGGTCAGGGCGGCGCGCCCTCGGGAACGAAGACCCGGCGTCCGGTTCCATCGCCTGGGCGGGCGACCGCCCGGGCCGACCCGGCATCGACAAACAGCGTCCAGGACGTGCCCAGATCCTCGACCCGCTCGATGCGAAACGGCGGACGCTCGGTGATGCCGGCGTGCTCGTAGAGCCGCATGAATCGCTCGGCCAGCGCCTGCGCATGCGCGTCCTGGGCGCGGCGGATCCGCCGGTCATCGCCGGTGCGCTCCAGGATGAGATCGTGCGAAAGATCGTCGCCCGCGACGCGCATACGCCTGAGGATGTTGTTGACCGGATTGAGATCGTTCAAAGCGATCGACAGCTCCATGACCTGGATGCGCGCGGTCCATGCGGCTGTGGGATCCTCCTGGGGACGATCGCGCAGCGTGATGGCGATCGTCCGCGCCTTCTCCAGCACCTGCGCTGACACCGTCCACGGCGCGCTCCAGTCGGCGATCACCCCCTCGACGTACTGCGCCATGAAGCGCGGATCCTCGGGGTCGTAGGCAGTGAGCTCGCTCAGCAGCGCGCGCGCATCCTCGGTGCGGCCAAGGTCGCGGTAGAAACCGGCGAGCCGCGCCTTGACGCGCATGCCCTGCGCCAGCGATTCTAGCGTGCGCTGGAAAACGGCCAGGCGCTCCGCCACCACGCGGTGGTCATCGGCGCGCATCAGCGTCTTTATCCCCGCGACCTTCGCCGACAGTCCGCGCATGGCCTGGAGCGCGCGCTCGTAGTCGGGAGCCGGCTCGAGCGCGGCGCGGACCTGCTTCCAGACGATGGCCAGTTCGGGACGTTGGATGACCATTGACCCGAGGTCGTCGAGCACGGCGGCGCGCGCGTTGGCGAAGCGCGTGCAGGCGGCATCCGCGCCCAGGTTCCTCAGATAGCACTCGTAGAGGCGGGCGGCGCGGGCGCGCTCGCCGAGGTCGCCGAGCCGATCCGCGGTGAACAGCACCACCCGCGGGTCGGAGCGCTCGTCCAGCTGCGGCTCCAGCAGATCCGCCATCGCCTTCCAGGCGGGAGCGACGATCGGCGCGACGCTGGCGGCATCCGCTCCGCCGGCGTTCGCGATCGCTTCCGCCTTGGCTGCCACGGCCTGGAAGACGCGCGCGAGCATCCGTCCCGCATTGGCGACGGTGCGCTGGTTGCGCTCCGAGGTGATCAGCGGTCGTTGCGCGACGACGGCGTCATACGCCTGGTTCCGCACCGCCGCATCGGCGAGCAGGCGGGCCGCATCGGCGGCAGGCTGCGACTCCTGCAGCTTCATCACCGATGCGCAGAGGTGGGACAGCATCCGCGCCGCGACATCCTCCGATGGCGCCTGCTTCCAGAATTCCGGTCCGAGCCGGGCGATGACCTAGGCGTAGCGTTCGCGCCGGAACAGGTCGCTGATCGGTGCCGAGCGCGCGACCGCCAGCGCCTGGCGCTCGGCATCGGTGAGCGTCGCCTTCGCGGCGAGCGTCCGCGCGAGCGCGTCGGCCGCGGCCGCGA
>JACDEN010000723.1 GCA_013816415.1 Planctomycetota bacterium | reverse complement strand
GTCCCGACGAGGTGGTCGCCGGCCGCGCCTATCCGCTGATCATCTATCTGCACGGCTCGGGCCAGGGCCACGCCGGCGACGGCGCGGTGTTCGACCGCTGGGCGGGCCCGTCGCGCTGCTTCGTCGCGCAGGCCTGCGCGCGCCGCTGCGATTTCTACAAGAGCTTCGCGATGCGTGACGTGCGCGACGTCATCGCCGACGTGACCAGCCGCTTCGCCATCGATCCCGACCGCATCTCACTCTACGGCTACAGCGCCGGCGCCTTCGCCACGCTGCGCATGGCCAGCCAGACTCCGCATGAGTTCGCCGCCATCGCCAGCCTCGCCGGCGATCTGCCGCCGGGCGAGGAGGACAACCTCTCAGCGGTGCCGACGCTGGTGGTGCACGGCCTGAGCGATCCCAACGTGCCGATCGCCTCGGGCATGGCGATGAACCTGTTCGAGTGGCGCCGCACCGGCGCGCCGGTCACCGAGCGGCTGCTGCCGCGCAGCGGACACGGCACACCGCTCAGCGGCGTCGAGGACTGGCTGCTACGTCACGTGCGCAATCCCGCGCCTTCCGCGGTGGTGTGCCGGACCGCGCGGCACGATCCGCGCCCCGGACGCGCCCATTGGGTCGCCATCACCAGCCTGGTCATCACCGATCAGCAGGCGGCGGTCTCGGCGCGGATCGACGGCAGCGTGCTGAAGGCGGTCACCGCCAACGCCGCGGGCTGCGCGTTCGCGCTCGCCTCGCTGCCGGGACGCATCGAGGCCATCGAGATCGACGGCCAGCGGCTCACCGCTCCGACGGCTGCGTGCGTCGCGCTGACACACGGCGCCAACGGCTGGACCGCCGCCGGGTGCGAGCGCATGCCGGAACCCGATCCCGCCGACTACGCGCCCGGCGGCGTCGAGAACCTCTTCCGCGCCGGCCCGATCCTCATCGTCTCTGGCGAGGGATTCGGCGACGCGGCGCAGCGGCTCGCCTCGTTCTCGCCCGATGGCGCCAACGCCACCATCCACTGGCCGGTCAAGGCCGCGGCCGAGGTGGTTCCCGCCGATCTCGCGGCGAACAACCTGATCCTGCTCGGCGGCGCCGATGTCAACGCGGTCAGCGCGGCGGTGGCCAAGGCCACCTGGCTGCTGCCCCTGCCGGCGAACGAGGCAGCGCCGCCCCACGCGCTGCAAGCGGAGCGCACGTATCTGGTGCCGATGCTCGGCGAGGGCGAGCCCACCGCCATCGCCGGCGTCACCGCCTTCGCCGCGGAGAACTACGCATTCTCGCTGGTCACGCGCAATCCGTTCGCGCCGGCGCGCCGCGTCTGGCTGCTGATCGCGCCGGATGAGAAGCTGATCGCGCGCAGATCGAACCTGCTCAGGACGTGGTGGCAGGAGGGGACGCCCGATCTGTTCGTGGTGGAGAGGGCGACTGGGATGATCGTCGCGGAGTGGACGATGGGGAATGGCTGGAGGCCGGGGATGATCTGGAGGTGAGGGGGAACTGAAGGTTGGAGACTGGTAGTGCGTCCTGGCTGCGAAGGCGCGGACGTTGGTTTTTCCGGTCGAAAGCGTGATCGCGCGGCGACGGGGCACCCGATGAGTCGAAGCTAAAGCTAAAGCTAAAGCTAAAGCCAAAGCTCGTAGCCGCGGCGCCGTCCTAGGGAAAGTGTTGGAAGCTGCGCAGGATCAGGCAGGCGTATTCAGTGCTGATCAATCGTCCTGCCTCCGACGCGGCGAAGCGGTTCGGGGTCGGATCCCAGCTGCCGTCGAAACACTCGGGATCCACGCGCTGGGCGTGGATGAGCAGATCCTGCAGCGTCGTCCGCAGGATTTTAGCGGTAGCGGGGTCGAGGTGGTCGACGAGCTGACTCGTGCAATAGGCTTTGAAGAGATTGCAGGGATAAGCCTTCGGGATCTCGTGCGCGACCACGCCGCGCGCGAGGCTCTGGAACAGCGGATCGTCGGAATGGCGGCCCAGCTGGAGCGCGGCGAGGGCGCCGACGCTCGGCAGTTCCAGGAGGTCGTCGGTGGGGTCGGACGCGGCAGGCGGCAGATCGCAGGCTCCGCCGTCGGGGCCGTTCGCGATGAACGATCCGGGGAACCGCCCGACGGCGGTGATCACGTCGAAGTGCGACCACGTCGGGTTCGATGTCGTCCACGTCGCCTCGAACCAGGATTTCGCACCGACGTATCCGACCTCGCAGGCCACGCCCGCCGACAGCAGGCTGCGCATCGCCAGGATGCTCCACAGGGTCGCCTCCGTATCGCTCCGTGGTCCCGGCGCGTCGGCGCACCATCCGAACGGCGCGGGCGGACCGATGCCGCCGATCGTCGGACGCAGATTCTCGCGGGCGAGC
>JACDEN010000722.1 GCA_013816415.1 Planctomycetota bacterium | reverse complement strand
GATCCGATGTCCTCAGTTCTGGGCGATGACCAGGAATCCGGCTTCGATCTCTTTGACGATGAGATCGATGCGGTCGTAGTTCTTCTCGGCGGGCGGTTGGACCATCGGCGGCTGGCCGTTGTTCAGTTCCTTCATGCGCCGATTGATGATGGTCACGAAGTTGTAGTACCCGCCGACCTTGGTGATCGCTTCAGCGTATTGGGTATTGGCCAAGGTCATAAAAAGACACCTATCCGGTAGCGGGGGGGCCTGGCTTTATAGCGGGTACCCGGGGACGGTCAACGAGGGCTGGTGGGCTCTGCCAGGCGGATCCCCGGCCTATCTGCCGCACCGGCCGACCCCGGAAGTCCAGGACAGGGCCCGTCCGGGACCTCAGCTGAAGCTGAAGCCAAAGCCAAAGCCAAAGCCAAAGCCAAAGCTGATGCTCAAGCTCAAGCCCGTCGCACGCCGCCCTTTCCCAGAATGGCGTCCGGGCTACCCTGGGGGACTGTGACCAAATCCGCGACCCAACCCGTGAACAACACCTTCGCCTACCTCGATGGCGGCTGGCGCCCGTTGACCGAATGCACGGTGCCGGTGAACACCCATGCCCTGCAGTACGGCACCGGGTGCTTCGAGGGCATCCGCGGCTACTGGAGCGGCGACCGCATCAACATCCTGTTCCTGCGCGAGCACTTCCAGCGCCTCGCTGGCAATGCGGCGCTGCTGATGATGAAGTCGCCGACGGTCGACGAGATGTGCACCATCGCCACCAGGCTGGTGCGCCAGAACGAGCCCAAGCACAACATCTACATCCGGCCGATGGTCTACAAGAAGGGGCTGACGCTCGGGCCGGTGCTGATCGACGTGCCCGATGGGTTCCTCTGCTACATGCAGCCGCTCGGCGACTACCTCGACACCAGCAAGGGCCTCAGCGTCTGCGTGTCGTCCTGGCAGCGGCTGTCGGACAACAGCATCCCCACCCGCACCAAGGCCACCGGCGGCTATCTCAACAGCGCGCTCGCCAAGAGCGAAGCGGTGATGAACGGCTACGACGAGGCGGTGTTCCTCAACGATCGCGGCCAGGTCTGCGAGGGTTCCGCCGAGAACATCTTCCTGGTGCGCGGCGGCGAACTGATTACGCCCGACCGCACCGCCGACATCCTCGAAGGCATCACCCGCCGCGCGATCCTGCAGTTCGCGAAGGATCTCGGCATCCCGGCGGTTGAGCGACCGGTGGCGCGCACCGAGCTGTACCTCGCCGACGAGCTGTTCCTGGTCGGCACGGGCTGCCAGGTCAGCTGGGTCCGCTCGGTCGACAAGCGCGTGGTCGGTGCCGGCACCCGCGGACCGCTCACCGAGCGCCTCCAGCGCGCGTACGAGGATGCGGTGTACGGCCGCAATCCCGCGTACGCGTCCTGGCTCACGCCAGCCTGAGGGCGCTCACGTGTCCGCGCATCATCCACCATCGGCTCCGCCGGCAGCGACGCCTGGGCAGGCTTCGCCCGCGGATGTGTTGCGCGCGTCGCTGATCGCACCACAACCCATCCCCGAGCCCGACCTCGGAGGTGTCATGAGCGTGTTCATCAGCGGCGGCGAGGACGACGTCCGCCGCCTCTCCATCCGCGCGGACGACACCGATGCGCGTGATTTCCTGTTCAAGCCCGCGCTCGATCCGCTTCCCGCGAACCACCTGCCGAAGCGCTCGCGCGTGCTCGACCAGGGCGCCGAGGACGCGTGCGTCGGCTTCGCCCTCGCGGCGGTGATCAACGCCAGCCTGGTGCGCCGCGGCGGCGCCCGCGTCGACGACCACGGCCTTGCCAGCGAGCGCATGCTCTTCGAGATGGCGCGCCGCTACGATGAATGGGATGGCGAGGACTACCGCGGCACCAGCCTGCGCGGTGCGATGAAGGGCTGGAGCCGGCACGGTGTGGCGTCGCGCGCGGAGTGGCCCTTCCGTTCCGGCAAGCCCGGGCATCTCACCGCGGATCGTGCGGCGGACGCGATGCGGCGTCCGCTCGGCGCCTACTATCGCGTCGCCGACAACGACGTCAGCCAGGTGCAGGCGGCGATCGTCGAGGGCGATGCGGTGCTCGCGTCGCTGTGGCTGCACGATGGATGGAAGCGCGAGAACCTGCAGAAGCCGCGAGCGAGATCGGCACCGCGCTATGCGCGCATCGCTCCCGGCAGCGCGCGCTCCGGATTGCATGCGGTCGCCCTCGTCGGCTACGTCGCCGACGGATTCATCGTGCAGAATTCCTGGGGCACCAGCTGGGGCAGCGGCGGCTACGCGCTGCTCGCCTACCAGGACTGGGTCGACAACCGCCAGGATGCGTGGGTCGGACGCATCGGTCCCGAGACC
>JACDEN010000721.1 GCA_013816415.1 Planctomycetota bacterium | reverse complement strand
GCGTCACTTCCGACGCGAACGACGACAGCTGCTCCACCATGGTGTTCACGGTGTCTTTGAGCTCGAGGATCTCGCCCTTCACGTCGACGGTGACCTTCTTGGTCAGGTCGCCGTTCGCCACCGCGGTGGTCACGGTGGCGATGTTGCGCACCTGCGAGGTCAGGTTCGACGCCATCAGGTTCACGTTGTCGGTCAGATCCTTCCAGGTGCCGGCCACGCCGGTCACGCGGGCCTGTCCGCCGAGCTTGCCTTCGGTACCGACTTCGCGCGCCACGCGCGTCACTTCGGAGGCGAACGACGCCAGCTGGTCGACCATGGTGTTCACGGTCACGGCGGTGCGCAGGAATTCGCCCTGCAGCGGCCGGCCCTCGATATCGAGCGCCATCGACTGCGAGAGGTCGCCCTTGGCCACGGCGCCGATCACGCGCGCGGTCTCGGAGGTCGGATGCACCAGGTCGTCGATCAGCACGTTGACCGAGTTGATGGTGTCGGCCCACGATCCGGTGGCGGTGCCGATCACCGCGCGTTGCGACAGCTTGCCCTCGCGGCCGACGACCACGCTCAGGCGGTCGAAGTCGTGCGCGATCAGCTGATTGAGCTCCATCACCGCATTGAAGGTGTCGGCGATCTTGCCGTCGATGCCCGCCCACTCGATCGGCAGGCGGACGGTGAAATCGCCACGCTTGAGAGCCGCGAGCGCCTCCAGCAGGCGCTTCTTGTCGAACGTCTCGGACTCGGTGTCGGCGGAGGTCATGGTGATCCCTTTCCCAGCAATGGGCAACGATGGAGACCCACCGCCGACCCACAAATGGTAAGGTCGAACGTTATACAAATTGCTCGTCGCGCCATCCGTACGTACTTCCCTGATAAGTCTCAGGTTGCGTAGCCCCCTCGCGCATCAGGATCGCTGTTCGAACGATGCGCATCCTGGGAATCGGCGATTGGAATGACCTTGGCGACATGTACCTGCGCCTGGCCTCGAACGGCCACCAGGTGCGGGTATCCATCGGCGAGCCGGCGGCCCATGGAACGATGCGGGGAATGATCGAGCGGGTCCCGGATTGGCAGGCCGCCCTGCCGTGGGTGCGCGATGCCGGGGATGATGGACTGGTGGTGTTCGAGGGGGCGACATCGGGGCCGCTGCAGGATCGGCTACGCTCGGACGGGTTCCGGGTCATCGGCGGCGGTGCGATCGGCGCCCGGCTCGAGGGTGACCGTGCGTACGGCCAGGAGGCGATGCGCGAGGCCGGCCTGCAGACCGCGGCGACCCACGCCTTCACCGATTACGCAGAGGCGGTCTCGTTCATCCGCGCCCGCCCGGCGCGCTGGGTCTACAAGTACAACGGCGACCGCTTCCCTTCCACCCACAACTACGTCGGCGAACTCGACGACGGCTCGGACGTCATCGCGCTGCTCGATCATTACCGAGGCACGTGGCGGCATGCCGATCGGCCGGGCTTCGTGCTGATGGAGCACGTGGCCGGCGTCGAGGTCGGCATCGGCGCCTATTTCAACGGCGAGGATTTTCTCGACGCGGTGTGCCTGGACTGGGAGCACAAACGCTTCTTCCCCGGCGACCTCGGCGAACTGACCGGCGAGATGGGCACGCTGGTCACCTACCGCGGATCCGAACGGCTGTTCGCGGCGACGCTCGGGAAGATGCGCGCGCGGCTGCGCGCCGGCGGCTACTGCGGCTACATCAATCTCAACACCATCGTCAACGAGCGCGGCATCTGGCCGCTCGAATTCACCTGCCGCTTCGGCTATCCCGGATTCGCCATCCTCGACGCGCTGCACGACGAGGGCTGGGCCGACATCCTCGCGCGCCTGGTGTCGCGCGATTCCCTGGGCATCCGCACGCGCCCCGGCTGGGCGATCGGCGTGGTGCTGACGGTCCCGCCATTCCCGCGCCTGCTCGAGGATGACGATCCGGACCGCGGACTCGCGCGCGGAACGCCGATCTCGTTCCGGAGGAAGCTCGCAGCCGAGGAGCTGCGCAACCTCCACCTCGCCGAGGTCGCGCGCGACGCCGCGGGCGGTCTGGTCACCAGCGGCGTCCTCGGCTACCTGATGGTGGCGACCGGGTCGGGAGCGACGGTGCCCGAGGCGCAGGCGCGCGCTTACGCGCTCGCGCGCACGGTGGTGGTGCCGAACCTGCGCTACCGGACCGACATCGGTGAGCGGTTCGTCGCACAGGATCACGCGACCCTGCAGCGGCTGGGATGGATGCCATGACCGCGAAGCGCTCTTCGTGGCCGGAAATGCGGCGCATCCTCGCGCGCTACGCGCGACGCGGTTCGCCGCCGCTCGCCGCCCGCGACCTGCTGCTCGTATGCGAAGA
>JACDEN010000143.1 GCA_013816415.1 Planctomycetota bacterium | reverse complement strand
ATCATGGCGCGCATGTCACCAACCGCCGCCACCTCGCTCCAACCCATCACCGCCAACGCGAAACCGCTGGCCACCGCCACCGGCGCGTTCCCGATCCTCTTCCGCCAGTGGGGAACGCCCTGGCAGACCGATGTCGGGCAGCTGATCCGCTACACCTCCGACCACGGCTTCTCGGGCATCGATGCCACGTCGCTGCCGGTCGCGGACATCGGACGGATCCGTGCGGCGGGGCTGAGGATCGGCACCGTCGATGTGCCCTTCGGCGATTGGGGGGGATTGGTGAGCCCCGACGCCGCCAAGCGCGACCGCTGCGCCGACGCGGTGGCTGCGTATGTGAACGCGGTGGTCGCCGCGACGGACGTGCGGAATTTCTTCACCGTGATCATGCCCGAGGACGCTGCGCGCAGCCGGGACGAGAACATGGCCTTCGCGCTGGCTGGATTCGGCCGGGTCGGACAACTGATCGCGGGCAGCGGCGCGCGCATCCTGTTCGAAGGCTGGCCGGGTTCCTATCCGGGCTACAGCTCGCTCGGCTGCACGCCGGCGGACCTGCGCACCATCTTCCGCGCGATCGGGACCACGCAGTTCGGCGTGAATTTCGATCCGTCGCATCTCGTGCGCATGGGCGTCGATCCCGTGCGCTTCCTCGAGGAATTCGCGCCCCAGGTCCATCATGTCCACGCCAAGGACACCGAGATCGACGGCGAAGCGCTGTACGATCACGGCAACCTCTACGACCGCCACTGGCGCTACACGATTCCCGGCCACGGCGTCGTGCGCTGGAGCCGCTTGTTCCAGACGCTGGTGAAGACCGGCTACACCGGATGCGTCAGCATCGAGCTGGAGGACTGCGTGTTCATGAAAACCAGCGAGCTCCAGCAGCGCGGCCTAGCGATATCGCGCGATTTCCTCGCGCATGCCTGATCACCGCGTCCACGGCCCGCATTCAATACCCCTCACCGCAAGGATCCCATCATGACCACCATCCGCGTCGCCATCCTCGGTTGCGGAGGCATGGCCGGAGGCCACGCCTCCAAGCTGGGCAAGAATCCCGACGTCGACGTCGTCGCTCTGTGCGACGTCAACGAGACCGCCCTCGCCGCATTCAAGGCCAAGCATTTTTCGGGCAGCAGGCACCAGCCCGCGTTGTTTACGGACCCGGCCGAGATGTACCGCGTGGCCAAGCCCGATGGAGTGGTGATCGTCACTCCGCACACACTCCATTTCAGCCAAGGCATGCAGGCGCTCGCGGCGGGCTGCCACGTGCTGATGGAGAAGCCGATGGTGACCTCGGCCGAACACGCCCATGCGCTCGCGGCTGAGGTGGCGAAGACCGGCAGGATCCTCACCATCGGCTACAATACCTCATGCAGCGCGCCGCTTCTGTACCTGCGCGACGCGATCCGCACCCAGCGCTTCGGCAAGCTGGAGCTGGTCAGCGGCTACCTGTCGCAGAACTGGCTGACGCTGTGCGCGGGGACCTGGCGCCTGAAGCCGGAGCTTTCCGGCGGCGGCCAGGCCTACGACAGCGGCGCGCACATCCTCAACAGCCTGTGCTGGTCGGTCGAATCCGACATCGCCGAGGTCTTCGCCTTCGTCGATCGCCACGGCAGCCAGGTGGACATCAACTCCTCGATCAACATCCGCTTCGCCAACAACGTCATGGCCAGCATCGTGGTCAGCGGCAATTGCGTGGCCGACGGAGCCTCGATGCATTTCATGTTCGAGCGCGGCCGCGTCGACGTCGACGGCTGGGGCGGCGGCTGGATCAAGGTCTTCGGCCCCCATGGCGAAGAGAAGCCGGAGCTGGCCGCGACGTCCGTCTCGCCCGACGACAACTTCATCGACGCCATCCTCGGCCGCGCGCCGGCGCACACCTCGCCCGCCAACGGCATCGTGCAGTCGGAACTGATGGACGCGATCTACGCGTCCGCCAAGACCGGCGTCCCCGCGCGCCCGGCGCGCGCTTCCAAGCAAGCCACTTCCGCCCGCTAATCCACCGAGTTCTCTCCCTCCGAAAGCAACGCCCACCCCGCTGGATCCGCCAGTCGTGCCCAGATGCAAGGCGTCCGACGACGACGCGTGCTCGTGCACGCTAGGAGGAGGCAACGCAGCAGATGGGTGCGAATGGCGGATCCAGCTCAGAATTGGTCGGCGCGAGCGATGGCCTGGAGAGTCGCGCGCGCCTTGCGCAGCGTCTCCTCGTACTCGCTCGCGGGGACGCTGTCGGCGACGATGCCGGCTCCGGCGTGCACGTGCACCTCGCCATTCGCGATGATCGCCGTGCGCAGCGCGATGCAGGTGTCGAGGTTGCCCCGGAAGTCGATGTAGCCGACGGCCCCCGCGTACGGCCCGCGTTTGATCGGCTCCAATTCGTCGATGATCTGCATCGCGCGCACCTTCGGCGCGCCGCTGACCGTGCCGGCGGGATGGCAGCAGCGCAGCGCATCGAGCGCATCGAGATCGTCGCGCAGCTCGCCTTCGACGTGGCTGACGATGTGCTGCACGTGGCTGTAGCGCTCGATCACCATGCGCTCCTTGAGCTCGACCGTTCCCGGCTTGCACACGCGGCCGACATCGTTGCGTCCGAGGTCGATCAGCATGACATGCTCGGCGCTCTCCTTGGGATCGGCGAGCAGTTCGCGCGCGAGGCGTTCGTCCTCCTCGGGCGTGGCGCCGCGCAGCGCGGTGCCGGCGATCGGCCGCACCGCGACGCGCTTGTCCTCGACGCGCACCAGCAGTTCGGGGCTGGCGCCGACCAGGCTCGCCTGGTCGAGCCGCAGCAGGAACAGGTACGGGCTCGGATTCAGGCTGCGCAGGCTGCGGTAGACCTGGAACGGCGTGACCGTGCACGGCGCGCTCAGACGCTGGCTGAGCACCACCTGGAACGCGTCGCCGGCGCGGATGAATTCGTGGATGCGGCGCACCGAGTTCTCGTACTCCGCCTGCGTCGTATGCTTGCGGTAGGTGAGGTCCCTGCCGGGCACCGCCTCGACCAGGCTGGGCGGCAGCGGTCGCTCGAGACGCCGCTGCAGCTGGTCGAGCTCGAGGGCTGCTGCCTGATACGCATCCGGAACGGATCGTCCGGAACTGGTGTCGAGGTGGGTGATCAGCAGCAGATGATTGTAGCTGTGGTCGAACACCACCACGGTGTCGAAGCGCATGAGATGCACGTCGGGCATGCCGAGCGGATCCGGCGGACAGTTCGGCAGCGGCTCGACCAGCCGTACCGAATCGTAGCCGAAGTAACCGACGAGCCCGCCGGTGAAGCGCGGCAGGCCGGCCACCTGGGGACTCCTGATCGGCCGCAGATAGGCGCGCACCGCCTGGTACGGATCACCCGCGAGCTCGCTGGTGGTGCCGTCGGCGCGGTGCAGCACGACCCGCGACAGATCGCCGACCAGCCGCTCACGCGGCGCGAACCCGAGCATGCTGTAGCGCGCGACGCGCTCGCCGCCGACCACGCTCTCGAACAGGAAGGCGTAGGGTTCCTCCTGGATGCGCGCCAGAACCCCGACTGGCGTCAGCTCGTCAGCGACCAGCCGCCGGACCAGGGGAATCGCGTTATATCCTTGCTGGACAAGCTCCTGGCACGCTGCGAGATCCGGGGTCATGGCCGGCAATCGTGGGCTCGAGGAGGCGGATTCAATGGCCAGGGTCCTGGGGCCAACCGGGTTATAGAGTCAGTGCTGCGTTCCTAGGCCCCAAATATTGTTTGGTAAGTGGTCCAAATGGACCATAGTCGCCGCCTTCATCGGTGGTCGATAGTCGTTCGCAGGCGCCACACGCCGCGCGGCGATTACCCGATGAGGCTGGATATCCTGTGTGGGGATAGCCGGTTCCGACCAGTCAACCGATCAAGGAGCAACCGCGTGATCGTTCGCTACGTCGTGCCCGCCCTGGGCGCCCTCGCTATTTCCGCCACCCCTATCTTCGCAGCCGATACCGGCCTGTCCAAAGACGCCGTGACCATCGGCGGCTGGGTCGACACCATCTTCACCGCCGCCGAGACCCCTGAGGCGACCGGCACGGGCCCCCTCACCGCCAAGGAAGAAAGCGGCACCGGACTCGAGTTCTCCTCGATGGCCAGCCTCAAGGTGAACTGGAATCTCTCCGACAAGGCGAAAGGCCGCATCAACCTGTGGTTCGGCAACCAGGATGTGAATGCCGGCGCGAGCTTCCCCGGCGCGATCAACCTGCGCGAAGCGTACTTCGTCTACGACCTCGGCAGCAATCTCAGCTGGACCATGGGCAAGTACATGAACCACCTCGGGTGGGAATCGCTCGAGCCCACCGGCCTGTACCGCGTCAACTTCGGCATCGTCGGCGCATACTTCTACGGCAACGACGTCGTCGGCACCGCGATCGGCTGGTCGGACAAGAGCAGCCCGTTCAGCGGTTCGTTCCATGTCGTCAACGGCTACTTCAATCCGCTCGATGCGCGCAATGCCGGCTTCAGGAACAACACCGCCGCGGTCGGTACGACCGGAACCGGCGTGTCGCGCCCCGCGACCCGCAACAACTACAACCTGGCGGTCGGCCTCGACCTGGTCATGGGCTTCAACAAGGACAACAAGGGCGAGTACCAGGACAACATCAACCTGGAATTCGCGTATGATCCGAACGCCGGCAGCAATGGCCCGTCGCCCGCCGGACTCGGCGGCGACGTCTTCCAGACCGGCCTGAACGCGACCATCAAGTGCATTCCCAAGTGGATGTTCGCCGGAGAGGTGATCTACCGCAACACCACCAGCGCGCGTCCCGCGACGGGCGTCGGCCATGTTGCCGGAACCCATACCCAGGACTTGGGCTGGGCGCTGCTCGCGAATTACAAGTTCATGGACAACGCCTCGGTCACCGCGAATTTCCAGGAGGTCTCCTCCGACTGGCGCGGCGGCGGCGTCGGCGCGACCACCAACCGGGTGGTCGACGAGTACACGGTGGCGCTGCTGACCCAGCCGCTGCGCAACAACAACTTCGGCCTCAACGCCGAAATCAGCTACCTGGACACCCAGGAGCACAACGCGGCTCCCACCGCGGGCTACGACCACGCCTGGATCGGCGCGATCGAAGGCATCATCATCATCCCGTAGACTGCAGACACGGCTGATATGAGCGACCCCCCGGTGGAAACACCGGGGGGTTTTTTTTGTTTTTGGCTGATAGCCGATGGCCCACGAACCGTTCCTGCTTCAGCGCGCCTTGGAAGGCGCGCCGGTCTTGCCGATCAATTCGAGGAGCGAATCGGGCGGACGCGCGCTGCCTCTGCCGGGCAGGTAGATTTCCGCAGCCTTCGCCGCCTCCTCGAGCGCCTGCAGTCGGCGCAGTGCTGATTTTCCGAGACGGAGGCTGAGATACGAGACGATGGCGTTGATCAGCGCAGTCGGCGCCGACAGCGAGCCCACGAACTCCAGCATATCCGTCTTCACATAGAGCGTGGTATCCGCGAGCGGCGCGACCGGCGACATCGGGCTGTCGGTGATCGCGATCATGCGCAGGCCGCGCGCGTGCACGCGCCCTGCGGCCGCGACCAGATCGTTGGGATAGCGCGCGAAGGCGATCACCACCACCAGGTCATCGTCGTCCATCATCTGGATGCGGTCGGACAGCGTCGAATCACCGCGGGTGATCGCGGTGACGCCCGACTTGATCTTCGACAGCATATAGGCGAAGTAGTCAGCGGCGGCCGCCAGGTACCGGAAGCCGAGGATGGTGACCCGCGGCGCGGCCTGGATGAGGTGCGCGAAGCGTTCGAGATCCGCTTCGCTGAAGCTGCTGGCGAGGGCGCGCAGACTCTCGAGGTCGGCCTCGATCACGCGCCGCAGCATCGCGCCGGACGACCGGCCGGCCGGCAGCGTCTTCAGGCGCTCGACGCCGCCGAGATCGAAGTTCACCCGGCTGCGCACCGAGTCGCGGAGCTCGTCGAAATCAGCGAGGCCGATCACGAGCGGGAAGCGGACCACGGTGGCGAGGCTGACCCCGGCCGCCTTGGCGAGCTCGCGCGTGGTCATGAACGCGGCCTCCCGGTAGTGCTCCGACAGGTAATGCGCCACGCGCGCCATCTTGCGCGTCATCGTCGGCTGCGCCCGGGTCAGGCGCTCGTGGAAATCATAGGCTGGGCGCTTCGACATCGGCTGGGCGGTGCTCCGGGTACGTCCGCCGCCATGCGGCGGTGCGACGAAATGGATGAGGTCGGCGGTCAGGAGAAGACGATGGTGCGGTTGCCCGAGATGAGCACGCGGCGCTGCACGTGCAAACGGACCGCGCGGGTCAGCACCTGGCGCTCGAGATTGCGGCCCTTGCTGATGATCTCGTCGATGTCGTCGCGATGGCTCACGCGCGCCACGTCCTGGTCGATAATCGGGCCCTGATCAAGCTCGCTGGTGACGTAGTGCGCGGTGGCGCCAATGATCTTGACGCCGCGCTGCTTCGCCTGGTGGTAGGGCTTGGCGCCGACGAATGCCGGCAGGAAGGAGTGGTGGATGTTGATGATGCGCCCCTGCCAGCGGGCGACGAACTCCGGCGAAAGCACCTGCATGTACCGCGCCAGCACCACCAGATCGACCTTGAGCTCGTCGAGCAGCCGCTGCTGCGCGACTTCGACCTGCGTCTTGGTGTCGGGAGTCACCGGCAGGCAGGCGAAGCGCACGCCGAAGTGGGCGGCGACGGAGCCCAGCGATTCATGGTTGGACAGCACCAGCGCGATGTCGCCGCCGAGTTCGCCCAGCTGCTGGCACAGGAGCAGATCGTACAGGCAGTGTGGCGTCTTGCTGCCGAGGACCGCGACGCGCGGACGCACATCGCTGAAGGTGAC
>JACDEN010000142.1 GCA_013816415.1 Planctomycetota bacterium | reverse complement strand
CGTCTCTCCGGGATGGCGCCGCGCGATATCGCGCCGGCGTGCGATCGCGTGTACCAGCTGCTTGACCTCGGCGACCTGCGCGCGCGCAAGCTCAAGAGCTTCTCGAAAGGCATGCGCCAGCGCTTCGGCCTCGCGCAGGCGATCCTCCACCGGCCCGATCTGCTGGTGCTCGACGAGCCGTTCTCGGGCCTGGATCCATTGTGGCGCGCGCGCTTCAAGGAGGTCATGGCGCAGGAGCGCGCGCGCGGCGCGACGTTGTTCTTCTCGAGCCACATCCTCAGCGATGTCGAAGACCTGTGCGACCACTACGCGGTCATCGATCACGGCACGGTGCTCGAACAGGGACGCATCGACGACCTGCTCGGCCACGCGCCGCTCGAGCTGACCGCGAGCGGTCCGCGGCCGGCGGCTGCGCTTGAGGTCGGCGACGGCACCTGGCGGCTCCTCTTCCCCGAGAGCGAGCGCGCGCAGCGCCTCGCCGAGCTGCCAGCGGGCGCGCAGATCCTGCGCCTGGACCGCCAGCGCATCGCGCTCGAGGACTGGTTCGTGGCGCGGGTGAAGGCGTTCCATGGCGCTGGATCATCGCTCGCCGCAGGCCGGCGCGATGGAGGCGAACGATGATCCTGGTCATCGCCGGAGCCACCTTCCGCGAAGCCACGCGCTCGCGTTCATTCGTGCTGCTGCTGACCTTGTACGCGCTCGGTGTCCTGCTGTCGCGCGTCGGCGGATGGATCAGCGGCACCGACGGCGGCCTCATCACCGCCAACCTGGTGATGAGCCTGCAGAGCGTGTTCGGGGTGCTGGTCGCGGTGGCGACGGGCACCGCACTGGTGCACAGCGAGATCCAGCAGAAGACGCTCTACACCGTGCTGTCGCGGCCGGTGGCGCGCTGGCGCTTCGTGGTCGGAAAGTTCACCGGCCTCGCGCTCGCGCTGGTGTGCGGACAGGCCGCGATGCTCGCGCTCGGCGTCCTCTATCTGTGGGCAACCGGCGGAGCGGTCAGCGGTTGGCTCGCCGTCGCCGGAGCGCTGACCGCGATGGAGGTGCTGGTGATGGCGGCGGTGAGCCTGTGCTGGGCGGCGGTGTCGAGCCCGTTGCTCGCGACGGTGCTGTGCCTGGCCACCTACGCGCTCGGCCACGCGGTCGGCTCGCTGCCCGGCCTGATGTACCACCTCAAAGGCTTCCAGCGGCCGTTGTGCGTCGCGTTCGCCAGCCTGGTGCCCGATCTCTCGCGCTTCGCCTACCGCGACCAGGCGGTGCACGCGATCCCCATCGACATGGGCGACGCCGGGATGCGCCTGGTCTACGGCCTGTGCTGGATCTGCCTGCTGGTCACCATCACGGTCGCCGTGGTCCGGCGGAAACAGCTGTGAGCGGCATGGTCAGCGCCTGCGCGCCGTGGCTCGCCGCCGCCGGCCTGCTCGGGGCGCTGGTGACGTGGAATGCGAGCCGCTTCACACCGGGCCTGCTCACCGTGCGCACCAAGGATCTGTCGTACCTGCCGTCGCCGGAACTCGCGCGCATGCTCGCGTTGGGCCAGGCGGGGGCGGTTTCCAAGCTGGAATGGATCGACAGCTTCGCCTATTTCGAACTGCAGCTCGAACGCAAGAACGACGCGGTGAGCGGCGGAGGCCAGGGGTTCGATCGGTTGTATGCGATCCTGACCACGCTGGACCCGGACTACGAACCGTTCTATCAGCACGCGGCCTTCAACATCGGCGCGGTGATGAACCGTCACGATCGCGCGCTGGGTTTCCTGCTGCTCGGGCTGATGGAGCTCCCGCACGCCACCGCGCTCTGGCGCCAGGCCGCGGTCGAACTGTTGATCAATTACGATTACGAGGCGAAGCATCCCGAATTGATGGAGGCGTTCCTGACGCAATGGGCGGACAGCGAACCGACCGCCAACGACAAGCAGCTGGTCTGGGAATGGAGCGCCGCGATGGCCCGACGCCGCTACCGCGGACTCGATCAGCTGCCGTACTGGCAGGAGCAGCTGGCGCGCGCACAACCGGGCAGCAGCACCGCGGCGTTCATCGAGCTGACGATGCGCGATCAGCTGGTGCGCTTCTGCCTGACCGAGCTGCAGGCGCTCGCCGACGCCTACCGTGCCGCGCATCCACAGCCGCCGTCCGCGGTCGCCGACCTGCTCGAGCCGTCGCTCCTGGCCGACCGCTATCCGAAGAATCTGCCGGCGTGGGGACCGTTCACGATCGAGGACGGGCGCCTGCACCTGCGCTGCGATCCCTATGGCTTCCCCTTCGAGATCCGCGCAGGCCGGGTGATCAGCCGCGGACACGAACGCGAACGCGCGCGGCGCAAGCTGATCGGCATCAACATCGCCCTCACCGATCTCGCCACCACCTCGGGATCGTGGCCGACCTCGATCGCAGCGATCGCCGCCGCCGGGCTCGAGCTGTCGGCGCTGCCGGACGGCTGCGCGTACGTACTGAAGAAACATGCGCTCGAGATCGATTCGGACCCGCCGCCCCGGCCGCCGTGGCCGCTCGGACGAACGGCCAATAGCCCCGGTGCGGCGGGCGGACGCTGAGAGTCGGACGTCGGACTCTCCGCTCTATCCGCCGAACACCAGATGTCCGAAGTTGGGCGGATCGTGGAAGGTTTTTCCGCTCACCGGCGACCACAGCCAATGGGTCGGCGGGCGCTTGTCGTAGTCGATGCGGTAGAAGTTTGCGCGCCAGCGCGTGCCGACCTTCGGCGGACAGTTGCCGATCTCGCGCATGAGGCGGAATGGGATGAAGCATTCGGCGCTCCAGCCGTCGACGCGCGCCATCGACGCGTGGCCGCCGCCCCGCACCGCGGTCGCGCGGCGGCAGCGACGCTTGTCGTCGTAGCGCCAGGGCGACCAGCCCTGGAAGCGGCCCTTGTTGTTCGGGATGAGCAGGGCCAGCTCGGATCCGAGCGGCGAGACCTGGTACTCGAAGTACAGGCTCTTGTCCGGATCCGGCTGGATGAAGACCTCGGCGACGTCCTCCTCCCACAGGTTGCCCTGGTCGGGCTGCTGGGTGCAGGTCAGCCGACGATCGTCGAAGTCCCACAGCACGTAGATGCCCTTTTTCGACCACACGCTCTTGAAGCGGCTGCGATAGGCGACCTTCGTCTTCCAGATGCGCCGCATCGGCTGCCATGCGCAGCGCTTCCAGGCGCGCGACGAGCCGTCGCCGGTGATGAGGAAGTCGTCGACGCGCGGGACCAGGAGTTCTTTCATGGCGGCAACGATGGGCCTTCGCGCAGCGGATTCAATCCCGCGTCGTCGTTGCGCTCGGTCCTCAGCGGCGCACCCGCCACAGCAGCGCGGTCAGATCGGTGGAGATCGACGCCAGCCGTTGACCGTCGGGAGCGAACGCGAGGTCGGTGACCAATCCGGTATGGCCGGTCAGGCGCTGCCGCTCGGCGCCGGTGGCCACCTCCCACACCGCGACGGTGCCATCGGAGCTGCTGGTGGCGACCAGCGCGCCATCCGGAGAGAAGGCGATGCCGGTGATGGTGTTGGCATGGGCTGCGATGGTGCGGACGGTCGCGCCGGTCGCCGCCGCCTTGATGACGATGCGATCGCTGATCGCTGCGATCAGCGCGCCGTCGGGTGAAAATGCCACACGCGTCCACGGGATCTCCGCTGCGGGAGCCTCCTTCCACAGCAGGCGATCGGTCAAAACGTCGCACACGCCGAGCCAGGACTCGGTCTCGCCGTGGCCTTCCCGCTCCTGGTAGCAGGCGACGGCGATGCGCCGGTCATCGGGCGAGACCGCGATGCCGTGCGCGGCGAGGTCGACCGACGCCAGCGGCGCGAGCGGCTTCAAGCTCGACGCTTCGCAGCGGCGCAATGTCCCATCGTAGGCCGACGAATAGATGTGGGCGCCGTCGTGCGAGAGCGCGAGCGCGCAGATCATGCTCTGGTGCGCCTGGAACCGGACCTGCGCTGTCGGCTTTTTCGCGACGATGTCCCAGCGTGTGATCGCTCCGGTGGAATCGCCCGTGATGACCGCTCCGTCCGGGGCATAGGCCAGCGCCTGGATCGGATCCTTCGCGCCGAGACCGAGCTCCAATGCGCCCGTTCCGGCGATCCAGATGCGCAGGCCGCCGTCGACCGCCGTGGTCGCGATGCGTGCGCCGTCCGCGGACCAGGCGATCGGACCGATCGCGGTCGCGCGAGCCGCCTCGGGTCGCAGGTCGTTTCCGCTGGCCGCATCCCACAGGCCGACGGTGCCGTCCTCGATGGCCGCTGCGATGCGCGCGCCATCGGGCGCGAAGGAGATCCCCGCGACGTGGCCGATCCCGCTGACGGTGTGGACCAGCTGTCCGTCGCCGACCCGGTGCCAGGCCAATGTGGCGTAGCCGCCGATCGCCACCACGGCGTCGTCGGGCGAGAACGCGAGCGAGAGCACGCTCAGCTGGTGATTGATCGCCGCGCGTCGTCCACCGCTCGCGACATCGATGAGGATGAGCGAGGGGAAGCGGTCCCACAGGTCGCCACATCCGAGCGCCAACGCACGACCATCGTGTGAGAAGGCGAGCGCGCTGGCATAGGCGCCGGCCTGCACGGCCGGGATGCGCCGGATGTTCGTACCCGCAGGAAAGGCGACGAGGTGGACGTCGTGATCCTCGCTGACGTCGCTGCACCACGCCAGGGTCGATCCATCCGGCGAGATCGCCGCCAGCCGCAGGTGTTCGATCGCCAGCGCGCCGCGCGGCGCTCCGCTGGTGAAGTCCCACGATCGCACGGTCGCGTCGCCGCCGCTGGTGACCAGCGTGCGGCCCTCGTCGATGATGCCGAGACCGATCGCGCCCAGGTTGTGGCCGACATAACGCTGGAGTTCGACTCCGGTGGCAGAATCCCAGCGGCGCGCGGTGTTGTCCTGGTTGCCGGTCACGATCGAGCCGTCGGCCGCCACCAGCACCGATTGCACGTCGAGCTGTCCACCGTCGATGCGCGCGAGCAGGCGGCCGCTGGGGACCTCCCAGCGGCGCAGCGAATGATCCCAGCCGCCGGAGGCGAGCCAGTCGCCGCGGGGCGAGAAGGCGATGGCGCTGGCCCGGCCGCCGTGATGGAAACGCAGGCTGCCGAGCCGGACGGCTGCGTCGGCGGGCAGCGGATCGCCGAGCGCGTCGGTGGGGACCACTTCGGCCGCGCCCAGAACGGTCGACAACCAGACGACAGCGAGGCCGAGCAGCGATCGCATCATGACGGAGCTCCCAGGTTGAATGACCTCTTGGCTTGCAGCTTGATGCTTGGACGGGCGGACGCCCGCTTGGTTCCCGACAACCTAGACCCGACAGTTGGGGCCAGATGCTCGGCGTCCGACCGAGGAAGTTTCCTGGTGGAAATGACGAGGGAGGCAACGAAGCAGATGGCCCCAAATGGCGGGTCTAGGGTCATTCGGGCATGGTCGATCATGGACCGGGCACTGGATCGCGAATGAGCTTGAACGCGAGGTGGCGGCGGAAGGTCGGCATGGGGAGCGTCAATCCTCCGCCGAGATGGTCGAGGTGCTCGGACGACAGCCGCTCGCCGCGGTCGGCGTCCCACCATTCGATGGCCATGCCACCGGCATCGATGACCCCCGCCTGCAGGCGGCCCTGACTGAGATCGTCCTCGCGCACGCCGTCCTTCACCCACTCGGGATCGAGCACGTAGCCGAGGATCCGTCCCTGGCGGCGCCAGGCGTGGCACCACAGCTCGCGGCCGGCGGCGATGGCGTAGAGCTTGGCAGATCCGGCGCGGGTTCCGCGGATATCCTCGCCGTCGATGAAGCGCGCGATGGCGCCGTACGGCGCCCAGCGGTCGCCCTGATCGACCCACTCCCACCACCACAGCATCGGCATGCCGGCGTGGCCGCTGACCAGCGACGCGAAGCCCGAGCACGCGAGCTCGGCGGCGAGCTGCGCCGACGGCGCTCCGAATTCGCGGCCGCCGTATTCCGACACCAGGATCGGCTTGCCGAAGCGCGCGAGACCGCGCGCGGGATTGAGCGTGCTGTTCATCAGCACGTCGGCGAGGATGTCGCGGCGGTAGTACGCGTCGATGCACGCGAAGTCGAGCTGCGGGAGCGAGACCACCGCGAGCTCGGCGCTGCGATAGTCGTCCGCCCAATGGGTGGTGACCGGGTGGCGATAGACGTCGAGGCCGTGCCAGCGGTCGGCGGCCTGGCGGTGCCAGGCGACGCTGTTGGCTCCGATCGGCGTCAGGTTGACCTCGCTCCACAATTTCCATCCCATCACCCCGGGATGGTCGGCGTAGCGCGCCACGATGTAGCGGCGGGAACGGTCCTGCATCGCCAGCGCGCGCGAATCGGTGAACAGCTCGGGAGAATGCGCGACCGGACCGCCGTTCGCCGCATTGTACGGGCTGCCCTGCCACTCGCGGTCCGAGTCGCTCGACGCCTGGCCGTGGTTCGAGATCACGAGATTGATGCGCACTCCGTGGGCAAGCGCGTCGTCGAGCACGTGCTCGAGGCGCCACGCGTTGGATTGGCTGTAGCGGCCGAGCCCATGGAACCCGAACCACGAGGAATTCCACTCGAGACCCAGGCTCCACGGCGCCATCCACACCTCGGTGGCGGTGCCGCCGGAACGCGCGAAGCGTTCGAGGTAGGCGTGGTACGAATACGTACCGCGGTCGGGCGTGACCGCGGTATGCAGGTTGTCGTGCGAGCGCAGATCGTTGGGCGAGCGCAGATTCAGGCCGATCGGCCAGTACCAGCGGCCGCCGCACGAGAAGAAGCGCGGATCGGAGCGGTCGACGCGCACGATGTCGTCCCAGGGCTCGCCAGCCACCTCCAGGGCCGGCGCTGCGCATTCCAC
>JACDEN010000141.1 GCA_013816415.1 Planctomycetota bacterium | reverse complement strand
GTCGCGCGAACTGGCGCCGTGGCCCTTGCCGTAGAACCAGCGCTGGACCAGGATCAGCAGATAGACCACCCCGAGGATCACCGACAATCCGGCGATGGCGGTCACCCAGAAGCCGGCGCCGCGGAAGATGCCGAGCAGCAGCTGGAATTCGCCGATGAAGTTCGCGGTGCCGGGCAGGGCGGCCGAGGCGAGCGCCGAGATCACGAACAGCACCGCGAGCAGCGGCATGCGATCGGCCAGCCCGCCGAAGTCGTCGAGCCCCACGGTCTGCGCGCGCGACTCGACGTAGCCGACCAGCAGGAAGAGCGCCGCCACGGAGAAGCCGTGCGCGACCATCTGCACCGCCGCGCCGTTGAGCGCGTCTGGGGTGAAGGTGAAGATGCCGACCATCACCAGGCCGAGGTGGCTCATGCTCGAATACGCGAGCATGCGCTTGGCGTCGTCCTGACTGATCGCGACCAGCGCGCCGCCGACGGTACCGATCAGGCCGAGCACGATGAACAGGTGCGCGTGGTCGGCGCTCTGCTCCGGAAAGATCGGCAGCACGAAGCGCAGGAAGCCGTAGACGCCGATCTTGGCCATCGCGCCGGCGAGCAGCACCACTCCGGCTCCGGGGGTCTCGGCGTAGGTGCGCGGCTGCCAGCCGTGCAGCGGGACCAGCGGGACCTTGACCGCGAAGGCCAGGGCGAACGCCCAGAACAGCGCGTTCATGGTGCGCGGGGAATCCTGGAACACCGCGCCGATGCCAGCGACCACGTACTCCAGCTCGGTGGTCTGCATCTTCCAGGCGATGAACCAGATGCCGACCAGCATGAAGATCGAGCCGAGCATGGTGTAGAGGAAGAACCACATCGCCGCGGTGCGGCGCTCGATGCCGCCGAAGACCGCGATGATCACCACCATCGGGATCAGCATCGCCTCGTAGCAGACGAAGAAGACCACGAGATCGCGCGCGAGCAGCGCGCCGATCATCAGGGCCTCCATCGCCAGCACGCTGGCCACGAACTCGCGCATGCGCGAGCCGGCCTGACGGCGGCTGCCGAGGATGGCGACCGGGGTCAGCCAGGTGACGAGCTGGATCAGCCACGCGCTGAGTCCATCGCTGGCGAGGCTGAGGTGGACCTGCGCGCCGGTGCCCCACAGCGTGAACCACGGCACCGACACCTGCAGCGCCGGGCCGAGCACCAGCGGCACGCCCAAAACGGCGATGATCAGGCTGAGCAGCAGGCCGAGGCGGAAGTTCGCATCGCTGTCCTTGCCGGACGCGAAGCAGACCAGGAGGGCGGCGAGGGCCGGAGCGGCGAGGAGGATATACAGCATGGTCGGATCAGCCGATCAGCAGTTGGACGACGTGGAGGAGCTTCGCGCCCAGGAAGTTGAAGGCGACCGCGAGCTGGTCGATCCACAGCAGCGCGGCCGCGCCGGCGACGCTCAGCACGAGGCTCGAACGCAGGCGCGCGCGCTGCGCGCTGGCGTAGCCGTCGCCGAGGAAGGTGGTGATCTCGGCCACGAGATAGGTCAGGCCGCCGACCAGCGCCTGTTCGACGATCCAGTAGAGCAGCAGGCTGATCGCGCGCGTGGGCAGCACCACCGCCACATGGTAGACGCGATCGAACGACCAGGTCCAGGCGGCGCCGAATCCGACCGGGTCCGACGATGGCTGCGATTGGACGCTGACCCCGGTCACCCCGCGCCGCCACACCGCGATCGCGATGATCAGGCCGACGACCGCCGACGCGGTGCCGGCTCCCGCGATCAGCCACGGCGAGACGCCGTGCGGCTCGTTCATCCCCATGACCTTCTGCGCGTTGAAGAGCACTGGCTCCAGATAATGCTGGAACAGGTTCATCCTGGTCCCGGTCTGTCCTTCGGTACCAGGCGCGGTGATCACGTCGAGCAGCTCGAACCACACCACGCCGGCGATGAGGCTGCCGAACGCCAGGATGACCAGCGGGATCGCCATGGTGATCGGCGTCGGCGCGAGATGGCTCTTCGCCTCGTCGCTCAGGCGGCTCGGGCTCCAGAAGGTCAGCACCATCACGCGCGTCATGTACACCGCCGTCAGCAGCGCGGTGACAATCGCGACCACGCAGACGATCGGCGCAAAATTGACGTCGTGGCCGAACATCGCGACGTGGGCGCGTCCATCGGCGAGGCGGCCGAGAATCAGATCCTTGGACATGAAGCCGGCGCCGATCGGCAGCCCGATGATCGCGAACCAGCCGTAGGCCATCGACATGTGCGCGAGCGGCAGCAGCTTGCGCAGCCCGCCCATGCGTCGCATGTCCTGCTCATGGTGCAGGCTGTGGATGACCGCGCCGGCGCCGAGGAAGAGCGTCGCCTTGAAGAAGGCGTGGGTGAAGACGTGGAACAGCGCGACGTCGAAGGCGGCGACGCCCGCGGCCATGAACATGAAGCCGAGCTGGCTGACGGTCGAATACGCGAGCGCCTTCTTGATGTCGTTCTGGAACAATCCCGCGACCGCGCCGAAGACCGCGGTCAGGCAGCCGACCATCATGATCGTCGCCAACACCCACGGCGGCGCGTGGACATAGACGTCGCCGAGCCGCGCGACCAGGTAGACGCCGGAGGTGACCATAGTCGCGGCGTGGATGAGCGCCGAGACCGGCGTCGGGCCGGCCATCGCATCCGGCAGCCAGGTCAACAGAGGGATCTGTGCGCTCTTGCCGGTGCACCCGAAGAAGATCAGCATCGCGGCGAGCGCGATCATGCCTTCGGCGCCGGCGATCGCCGCTTCGTTGCCGGGATTGCGGAACCACATGGCGATGTCGCGGTAGTCGAGGCTGCCGCAGACGCTGATCAGCGCGAAGGCGCCGATCAGGAAGCCGAGGTCACCGATGCGGTTGACGATGAAGGCCTTGCGCGCCGCGTCGTTGTATTCGGTGGTCTTGTGCCAGAAGCCGATCAGCAGGTACGAGCACAGGCCGACGCCTTCCCAGCCGAGGAAGGTCACCGGCAGGCTGCCGCCGAGCACCAGGATGATCATGCTGAACATGAACAGGTTCAGGTAGGCCATGAAGCGCGCGAAGCCGCGGTCCGTCCACATGTAGCCGACCGAATAGAGCGTGATCAGCGTGCCGATGCCGGTGACGAACAGCAGCATCATGCTGGTCAGCGAATCGAAGAGCAGGCTGAAGGAGAGATGGAAGGCGCCGGTCGAGAACCACGTCCAGTACGCAGGGTGCAGCGACGGCGCGATCGACGCTTCGGCGGCGCCGTGCGGCAGGCCGCCCAGCTCGACCGCCGCGAGGATGGTGAACAGGAAGCTCAGCGCGGGCGCGGCGACCGCGATCAGCGAGATGAAGCCTCTGCTCGGCCCCTGCGTCGAGCGCGCGCCGGCGAGGCTGAGCGCGCCGTTGACGACAGCGCCGAGGAGCGGCAGAACTGGAATGAGCCAGAGCGGAGTCACGATCGGATCCTCGCCAGGGGGGCAGCGTCGGAGACGCGTTGACGGGGGGTCGCCAGATCCCCCGTCTGCAGAATGGCCCCCTCGTGGCATCGCCGCGAGCGCCCGCACATGCGGGCGGAAGGCCGAAGGCCGTCAGGGGCCAGTGCAGTCGAAGCGAGCCAGAGCGGAGTCACGATCGGATCCTCGGATGGGTGGCGGCGTCGAGCCGGAGCGATGGCCTGGTCATTCCTTCATCTCGGCGAACTGGTCGCTGTCGACGGTGTCCTTGCCGCGCGTGATGCAGATGACCATCGCCAGGCCGACGCAGGCCTCGGCCGCCGCGATCGCGATGGTGAACAGCGGGGTGAGCTGGCCCCACAGCGACTGCGCGCCCGGAAGCTGCTGGCTGAAGCCGACGAAGCTGAGGTTGACCGCGTTGAGCATCACCTCGACGCCCATCAGCACGAGGAAGATGTTGCGTCGCGTGAGCACCACCACCAGGCCGAGCCCGAACAGCAGCGCCGAGAGCAGCTGGACATGGAAGGGGTCAATGCTGTGCATGGTCTCCCTCCGCCGGAGCCGCGGGAGCCGCGGGCGAATCGAGGTGCCGCTTGGCGAGCATCACCGCGGCCACCACCGCGACCAGCAGCAGCACGCCGATCAGCTCGAACAGCAGGTAATAGCCGGGACCGGCGGGAGTCAGATCGAACATGGTCGCGGCCACCGGGGCGATCTCGCCGCGCACGGCGGCCGGGTCGATCGTCGATGCGTCGGCGAAGGCCAGCGTCTTCACCACCATCGCGGCGAGCGCGATCGGGAAGATCGCGCCGACGATGCTGAAGCCGTCGAAGCGCGGCACCCGGTGGTCGCGCGCCTGATTGAGCACCATGATCACGAACACCACCAGCATCATGATCGCGCCCGCGTAGACGAGGACCTGGATCACGCCCAGGAACGGGCTGCCGAGCAGCGCGTAGATGCCGCTGAGGCTGAGCATCACGCCGATGAGATAGATGGCGCCGTTGATCGGATGCTTCGAGAGCAGCAGCCCGCCGCCGCACAAGAGCGACGCGAGGGCGAACAGCGTGAAGTACGCCGATCCGAGCAGGTGGTCGAGGGAGTGGAACATTAGTGGTACGATCCCGACTTGAATTCCTCGAGCGCCTGCGCGTGCAGGGTGCCGCCGGGAGCCTTCTGGCTCTGGGCGTCCTCGAGCGGGTAGTCCTTTGGTTCCCAATCCATCAGCTTGGTCTTGTCGATGACGAAGTCGCGGCGGTTGTCGCCGGCGAGCACCGCCTGCCGGGTATCCATGCGGATGGCGTCGCACGGGCAGGCCTCGACGCAGAAGCCGCAGAAGACGCACAGCAGCAGATCGATCTCGAAGCTGGCCGGGCGCTTCTCGATGTGGTGGTCAGGGCTCTCCTCGGCGACGATGTTGATGCAGCGCGCGGGGCACGCGGTCGAGCACATGAAGCAGGCGACGCAGCGCGGGCTGCCGTCGGGCCGCTTCATCAGCCGATGGCGCGCACGGTAGTCACGCGGCAGGTTGGGCTGCACGTCGGGATAATTGATGACCTTGAAATGGTCGGCGTGGAGCAGGCTGTTCTTCGCGTGACCCATGGTCGTGGCGAGGCCTTTGAAGATCTCGACGAAATAGATCTTCTCCCAGAACGTCAGGTCAGGGCGTCGGACGACCTTAGTCATGGGGACACCGCCCGTTGGTGGTTGGTGGTTGGTGGTTTCGCATGAAGGCAGATGCCTTGCGCACTGACGCCCGGTCAGGTTGAAGCCGATCAGCGACCGACCGGACGAGCGACGTCAGTCCTCGGTCAACCACCAACCACCAACCACCAACCACCAACCAGCTGCTCATCGTCCCCCCCCGATCGCCTTGGCGACGATCGCCGTGATCAGCAGGTTCACGAGCGCGATGTTGAGCATGACCTTCCAGCCCAGGCCCATGATCTGGTCGTAGCGGAAGCGCGGCAGGGTCCAGCGCACCCAGATGAAGAGCCAGGCGAATGCCAGGGTCTTGCCGATGACGATGTGGAACTGCAGGACCGCGGTGACCGCGTTCACCCATCCCGGATAGATCGGCTGGGGGGAGAGGGTCCCCGCCGCGACCAGCGGCTGGGTGGTCATGAACAGTCCGCAGGCGATCGCGCCGAGCAGCAGCATCACGCCGAGGCCGGTGAAGGCCGAGCAGTAGATGCCGTATTCGCGCAGGCGCATGTCGCGGTCCTGCGCGTCCTGCTGCGCGTAGTTCCGGCGCCGGCCGGCGATCAGCGTGGCGAAGACGAAGACCAGCACCGCGGTGATGCCGAGCATGATGGCGACCACGCCGCCGAGATGCGCCTTCACCCACAGCGTATCGAGCGACAGGTAGGACTCCGGGCGGAAGACCGTGGTCAGGAACGGGACGAAGCCTGAGGTGTCCGCCAGCATCGGCACCGGGAACGGCAGCAGCTCGTAGCCGCCGGCGTAGAGGGTCGCGAGCAGCGCCGACGCCACCAGCACGTGCAGGTATTCCCCGGTCATGAACATCATGAACTTCACGCCGGCGTATTCGGTATGGAATCCACCGACGATCTCCGACTCGCCCTCGGCCACGTCGAAGGGGTTGCGGTTGCACTCGGCGAACATCGACACCAGGAACAGCAGGAAGCCGATCGGCTGGACGAACATGCCCCAGGTGTGATGGCCCTGCCATTCGACGATGTCGGTGAGGTTGAAGCTGCCGACGATCAGCAGCAGCCCGAGCACCGACAGCCCCATGCTGACCTCGTACGAGATCATCATTGCCGACGCGCGCATGCCGCCGAGCAGGCTGAACTTCGAATTCGACGACCACGATCCGAGCACCACGCCATAGACCGACAGCGACCCGAGCGCGAACAGCAGCAGCAGTCCGGAACTGGTGGTGATGAGCGTGCCGGTGAGCGACGAGACGCCGGCGCCATCCTGATAGAGGATGGGCGAGAACCACGGCAGCAGAGCGGGGGTCAGCAGTCCGGTCGCCACCGGGATCGCCGGCGCCAGCCAGTAGAACGACTTGTACGCGAACGGCGGGACGAAGTTCTCCTTGAACAGGAGTTTGATCAGGTCGGTGGCGTTGTAGAGCATGCCGAACGCGCGGATGCGCAGGCCCGGCAGCGGGATGTAGGCGCGGCTCGGACCGACGCGGTCCTGGATGAAGGCGGCGCCGCGCCGTTCGAGCAGCACCAGCAGCGGCAATACCTGGAAGAGGATGAGCGGGATGGCGATCGGCAGGATCAGACCGGCGGTCTGGTACGGGTGCGACGTGATCCAATGGAGGATGTCCACCGATCAACCCCCCACGGCCGCGGGCTGCGCGGCTTCGACGATCTTCTGGCCCATCGGTCCGATCGAGCGGTAGGTCATCCCGGAGAATTGCGG
>JACDEN010000720.1 GCA_013816415.1 Planctomycetota bacterium | reverse complement strand
GCCTCGGGCCACACCACCACCTCCTGCGAGCGCGCCAGCCGCTGGGCCATCGGCAGGGCGTCGGCGGTGAAATGCAGCCAGTGCACGCGCATCGCGCGGTCGCAGCGCTGGCGGTTCTCGCGGTGCGCGGGGATGACATAGACGTTGCCGGGGCGCAGCTCGGTCCAGCGCCCGCCGAGCGCATAGCTCGCGCTGCCGGAGATCGGCACGTAGATTCGGCAGTGATCGGAGCGGTAGGCCTTCGGACGCGACCACCGCGGATCGCAGTGGAAAAGGCCGCCGGCGATGACCGAGACCGAGAATGACGACATCCGCGCAGCTTAGGCCGCATGATCGTTTCCTCCAGGTGGATGTTCCCGGCGTCCATGGCGCGGGGCCCATTCCCGTGCATACCCTCGAGAGAGGTACCGAATGACCACCGCGACCGCCCCTGCCCCCGCCCCCGTGGACCCCCGGGTCTACCGCTTCCACCCGGCTTCGAGCCGGGTTCCGAAGACCCTGACCCCCGCCCAGCTCGCAGACTACGACCGGCGCGGACTGGTCGACCGCGTCCGTGTCTTCGACGCCGACGAGATCCGGGAGATCCGCGGAAGCTTCGATCGATTGCTCCAGGTGTTCAGGGATGCTGGCAAGAACAGCTATTCGATCGACGGCTATCAGCTCTCCTGCGCGAGCCTCTACGACATCGCCCTCCATCCGCGACTGCTCGACTGCGTCGAGGACGTCCTCGGCCCCGACTTCGTGTGCTGGGGGACCCACTGCTTCTGCAAGATGCCGGGGGACGGCAAGACCATCAGCTGGCACCAGGACGCGCCCTTCTGGTCGCTGTCGCCGACGCATACCGTCACCGTGTGGCTGGCGATCGACGACGTCGACGCCGCCAACGGCGCGATGCAGATCATCCCCGGCACGCATCTGCATGGCGCCATCCCGATCAAGCCGAGCGCTCCCGAGGAGAACAACGTGTTGTGGCTGACCACCGAAGGCTACGAGCGCTACGGGACTCCCGAGCACGTCACCCTCGACGCGGGCGAGATCTCCATCCATTCCGATCTGCTGCTGCATGGGTCGGAGACCAACCGCTCGCAGCGGCGGCGCTGCGGCCTGGCGATCCGCTACGCCACCTCGGACGTGCGCCGTACGAACTCCGATTGGACGCCGAAGAGCATCCACTGCCGCGGCAGCGTCGATCCGCAGGCCTGGCCGCATCATCCGCGCCCGCAGGGCGACCATCCGGAATTCCCCAAGCCTGCCGCCGCCAGCGCCTGAACCGGGTCAGGGCCGCACGGCCGCCTGGGTGGTGATCGAGCGCAGGCGATCGGGGATCGCCGCGAGGTCGCTGGCGCATGAGTGGCGACCGCCGCGCGAGCGGCGGACCGCAGGTCAGCTCTGGTCGTGCATCTGCTTCAGTGGAAAGCTCGACGCGCGCTGCGAACTGGTGGGACGATGGGATTCTGGCGGCGAGGATTCGGACGCCGCGGTGAACGTGCGGTCGGGATCCTTGGCCGCGATGCCCGCGCAGGCGAGGCCGCACACGCGGAAGCGCACGTGCCCCGCGTCGGCCCTCGCGGACAACTCCATCAGCGGCATCTCCGCCGGGATCGACTGGTGGCACACGGGGCAGGTCTCATTCCAAACGGTCGCCATGTCGTCCAGTGTAGTCCCGCGGGTGCGCTGGACGGGGCTACGGCGGCAACCTTCCACGGGGGTCATGGGTTGGTGGTGGTGATCGAGTGGACGTGAACCACCAACCATCAACCACCCACTACCAACCATCCCCTCAACCGCGATCGAGATATCGTCCGCCCTGCCGGGCCGGCAGCGGCACGCGAAAATCCGGCATGGTCGGGAACAGCACGCTGTAGCCGCCGTCGAAACGCAGGGTCTGGCCGACGAAATAGTCGGCCTGCGGGCCGGCCAGGAACACCACCAGCCGGCCGACGTCCGCCGGCACCGAGTAGTATCCGGCGGGCAGGTGCGGCGCATCGACGCCTGCGTGCGTCGGGTCGGCCGCGCGCTGGTTCTCGCCGACGCAGGTTCCCGGGGCGACCGCGTTGACGCGGATGCCCAGCGGAGCCAGCTCGACCGCGAGCTGCGACGTCAACGAGACGATGGCGCCCTTGGTCGCGGCGTAGAGCGAGTGTTCGCGCACCCCGAACCACGCGTGCAGCGACGCGAGGTTCACCACCACGCCGCCGCCGATCGCCGCCATGCCTTGGGCGATCCGCTGGGTCATGAAGTACATCGCCTTGACGTTGACGGCGAACAGCGTGTCGAACAACGTGTCGGTCACCTCGGCGAAAGGGCAGGTCGCAGTGATGCCGGCGTTGTTGACGAGGATGTCGATCCCGCCGAGCG
>JACDEN010000140.1 GCA_013816415.1 Planctomycetota bacterium | reverse complement strand
GCCCAGAGGCCGCTTCCCCTCCTGGCGCCGCAGCGGCTCGGCCCGCGAGCGCGCCATCCGCGCCATCCGCACCTTCCGCGACTGCCGCCGCGCCATCACCGCCAGCAACGCTCACAGCGCCATCTGCGACGGCCGCAGCTCCAGCTCCGACCGCTGCTCCGAAGGCAGACAAACCGGCGGGCGGACGCGCTCCATGAGATTTCCGCAGTATTTCATCGATCGGCCGATCTTCGCCGGGGTGCTGTCGATCCTGATCCTGCTGCTCGGCGGCGCGTCGATGATGCGGCTGCCGGTGAGCGAGTATCCGGAGGTGGTGCCGCCGACCCTGTCGATCCGCGCCACTTATCCCGGCGCCGACCCCGAGACCATCGCGGCCACGGTCGCCGGGCCCCTCGAACAGCAGATGACCGGACTCGACAACCTGCTCTACATGTTGTCGCAGAGCACCGGCGACGGCGGCATGACGCTCACGCTGACCTTCAAGATCGGCACCGACATCAACCGCGTGTTGGTAGACGTGCAGAACCGCATCCAGCTGGCGACGCCGCGGCTCCCTGATGAGGTCCGCCGCCTCGGGGTGATCGCGCAACGGCGCGGCGACCTGCTGATGGTCGTCCACGTGCTCTCGCCCGATGATTCCTTCGACACCCTGACGCTGGTCAACTACGCGAAACTCTACGTGCGCGACCGTCTCGCCGCGCTGCCGGGCGTGGGCGATGCGATCGTGTTCGGTGCGGGCGATTACAGCATGCGCATCTGGTTGGATCCGGATCGTCTGTCGGCGCGCGGCATGCAGCCGGGCGACGTCGAGCAGGCGATCCGCGAGCAGAATGTCCAGGTCGCCGCGGGAACCCTCGCCCAGCCACCGGTCGCGGGCGAGCCATCGCTGCAGCTGCAGGTCACGACGCGCGGGCGCCTGACCGATGCCCAGGAGTTCGAGAACATCATCGTCCGCCGCGGCGAGCAGGGCCAGCTGGTGCGCCTGCGCGATGTCGCGCGCGTCGAGCTGGGCGGCAACACCTATGCCCTGCGCAGCCTGCTCGACAACCGGCCGGCGGCCGCGATCCCGATCTTCCAGGCTCCTGGAACCAACGCGATCGCGACCTCGAACGCGGTGCGCGCCGCCATGACCAAACTGCAGGAGTCCTTTCCGCCCGGCATGACGCATGCGGTCATCTACGATCCGACCACGTTCGTGCGCGCGTCGATCCAGGAGGTCGTCAAGACGCTGCTCCAGGCGATCGGCTTGGTGGTGCTGGTGGTCATCGTCTTCCTGCAGACCTGGCGCGCGTCGGTGATCCCGCTGATCGCGGTGCCGGTATCGCTGGTCGGCACCTTCGCGGCGATGCACCTGTTCGGATTCTCGATCAATTCCCTGTCGCTGTTCGGGCTGGTCCTCGCGATCGGCATCGTGGTCGATGACGCGATCGTGGTGGTCGAGAACGTCGAGCGCAACATCGCCAACGGGCTGGAACCGCGCGCCGCGACCAAGCAGGCGATGCGCGAGGTATCCGGTCCGATCCTCGCCACCGCCCTGGTGCTGAGCTCGGTCTTCATCCCCACAGCGTTCATCAGCGGTCTGACCGGACGCTTCTATCAGCAGTTCGCCCTGACCATCGCCTTCTCGACCATCATCTCGACGTTCAATTCGCTGACTCTCAGTCCCGCGCTGTGCGCGCTGATGCTCAAGCGCCACGAGCCCGGCCATCGCCCGGGCGGTCAGCTTTTCGGATGGTTCTTCCGTGGCTTCAACCGCGTGTTCGGCGCCACCGGTCGCGGCTATGTGGCGGTCGCGCGCGGTGCCATCCGCATCAGCGTGGTGATGCTGCTCATCTACGCCGGGCTGCTCGGCCTCACCGGCTTCACCTTCGCGAAGACGCCGTCGGCATTCATTCCGGATCAGGACAAGGGCTTCCTGTTCAGCTTCCTCAAGCTGCCCGACGGCGCGAGCCTCGGCCGCACCGAGGCGGCCGTGCGGCAGATGACCGAGATCGCGATGAAGCAGCCGGGCGTCGAGCACGTGGTCGCATTCCCCGGCATGACCCCGACCTTCGCGGCCAACTCCAATTTCGCGGTGGCCTTCATCTTGCTGAAACCGTACGAGCAGCGACGCAGCCCCGAGCTCGCCAGCGCGATGATCGCGCATGCGCTCAGCGGCGGGTTCCAGGCCATTCCCGACGCCATCGGATTCGCATTCCAGGCGCCGCCGGTGCTCGGGCTCGGGCTGACCGGGGGGTTCGACATCTATATCCAGGATCGGGGAAGCATCGGTCTTCCTGCGCTCGATGGCATCAAGCAGCAGGTGCTGGGGGCGATGCACCAGTCGAAGGTCCTCGATCCGTTCCAGTCGCGGTCCTTCTTCACCATGAACGTGCCGCGCGTCGTGGTCGACATCGATCGCGACAAGCTCGCCGCGCAGAGCGTGGCGCTCAAGGACGTGTACGATGCGCTGCAGGGATATTTCGGCTCGAGCTATGTGAACGACTTCAACCGCTTCAACCGTACCTGGCAGGTGACGGTCCAGGCCGACGCGCCGTTCCGCATGGGCACTGGCTCGATCGAACGGCTGAAGGTGCGCAATGCGACCGGAGCGATGGTGCCGTTGTCGTCATTCATCACGGTGCGCGACATCGCCGGACCATCCCAGGCGAGCGACTACAACACTTTGCCGGCGATCGATATCTCGGGAGCGCCCATCCCTGGCGTCAGCGGCGACCAGGCGCAGGCCGAGATGGCGGGGATCCTGGCCAAGGTCCTTCCGCACGGCGTGTCGTACGAATGGACGGGCCTGACGTACCAGCAGATGCTCGCCGGGAACACCGTCGTCTACATCTTCCCGATGTGCGTGCTGCTGGTGCTGCTCGTCCTCGCCGCGTTCTACGAGAGCCTGACGCTTCCCCTGGCGATCGTCCTCATCGTTCCGATGTGCCTGCTGTCGGCCCTGCTTGGAGTCCACCTCGCGCACGGCAACAACAACATCATGACCCAGATCGGATTGATCGTGCTGGTCGGACTCGCCTGCAAGAACGCCATCCTCATCGTCGAGTTCGCCAAGGACGCCGAGATCCTCAAGAATCTCGATCCCGTCGCGGCGGCGGTCGAAGGCTGCCGGCTGCGGCTGCGGCCGATCCTGATGACCTCGATCGCCTTCATCATGGGCGTCTCGCCACTGCTCACCGGCTTCGGCGCCGGTTCCGAACTGCGTTTCGCCACCGGCGTGGCGGTGTTTTCCGGGATGATCGGCGTGACCATCTTCGGCCTGCTGCTGACCCCGGTGTTCTATGTCGTGCTGCGGCGGCTGTCCCGGAATCGACCGCTCAAACGCCATGATCTCGAAGATTGAGCCTATCGACTTCCTAAAGCCATTAATTATAAATGCTTACAATAAATGGAACGTGCGGCCCCAGCGGGACCTTTCCATTCAGCCTGGATTCCCCAGGTCCCGGACATAACCAATCAAGGAGTCCTCCATGCGTTTCGCCCTCACCGCCATCCTCTCACTCGCCCTCGGCATCAATGCCTTCGCGGTCGTCGATGACGGCAAGCCCGCGCCGGTGGTTCCTGCACCTGGCGCCCCCGCCGACAGCAAGGCCGTCAACACCATCTGCCCCGCCTGCGGCCATGACGTCGACGCCAAGGTCGCCCCGGTCGCCGCCACCACCAAGGACGGCAAGAAGGTCCTCATCGCCACCTGCAGCGAAGCCTGCATGAAGAAGTGCACCGAGCATCCCGAGAAGTACGTCGACGCCGCGGTCGCGAACAAGTCGATGAAGGACGAGAAGAAGGAAGAGAAGATGGAGAAGAAGGAAGAGAAGAAGGCCGAGCACGACCACAAGTAAGCGTCGTTTCGCGGTTTAACGAGCCTCCCCGCACGCGCGGGGAGGCTTTTTTTTGGCTGTCGCGGTCTGGCTGGCACATCGACCGTCCCTCACGAGGGAACCCGCGTTGCTCGTGTCCGGCCACCGCCGCCTTCCCTCGCTGGACCATGGCATAGGCTGGGCAGCGAGCATGAACGCACCCCCGGCACCGCTGACCTGCAGCACGTGCGCGAGCCCGATCTCGCCGGACGACCTGCTCCAGGGTCTGGCGGTGAAGGTCGATGGGCAGCTGGTCTGCCACATGTGCGTGGACAATCTCCCTGGCAAGGCCCAGGTCGAGATCAACCGCTTCCGCGCGCTCAAGGGGCTGTCCTCCACCACCTACCTGGTTCCTGACGCCAGGCATCCCGGCCACCAACGCTTCTCGTTCACCACCGCCGGCAATGTGGTGATCCACCGCCGCACCCTGCGCGATACCGGCAGCTTCACCGCGCCGCCGCTTCCCGCCACCCCTCCGCCGCTCAGACAGCCGAGCTCCGCCGCCAATCGCGCCGCGAGCTCCCCGGCCAATCCTCTCCCGCACGCATCGGCTTCTCCAGCGCGCCCCAGCCGCCAGGGCTTTCGCATCGCCGCGATCGTCGGCGGCTCAGTGGTCGCGCTGTTCGCGATCATCGCCGTATGGGCCACGCTCAGGAGCACCGCACCGAAACGGGCGCTGCCGATCCCGTCCGGTGCAGCGGTCACGGCAACACCCCTGCCGGTGCGCGGCGATTATCCCGTCGAGCCGCTGGCGGGCTGGCGGGCGGCGGCGGCGGATCCGCGCTGTCCGGACAGCGTGCGCTCGGCCATCGGTGACGAGGTGCGCGCGGTCTACGATCGCGCGCTCGACACCTTGACCACCGATTTCGAGCTCGGGCATCAGGCAGATGTCCGTTCGGGACTCGACCGGTTGCAGATCATCGATGATCGCGCATTCACCGAGTCCAAGGCGCGTCGCGACGAGCTGCGCGCGCAGCTCCCGTCCGATCCTCCTGCGAAGACCGACATCATCCCCCTCGAGACCACGGATCCCGATCCTGCCCCGGTCGTCCAGGTTCCGTCGGCGCCTGCCGGGCCCGAATGCTGGACGTTCACCGGCATCGATCTGCTCGCCGGGCGGAAACAGCCGAACTGGAACGCCAACGCGGAGCTGATCGGCATCTACGGCACCCTCGAGCGCGACCTGCCGCCACTGCACGGAGGCTCCTATCAGGTGTGGGTCCGCGCCGTCAATCCGTCCGGCCGCGGTTCGCTCAGCCTGCTGCTCGGCGATCTCGCCATCGGCAAGGCGTCGGCCGCGGAGTGCGGCACCGGCGCGTGGTTCCTCGTCGCTCCCGCCGCGGTGGTCGCGGCCGGTCCCTCGCGAATCGTGCTGCGCGCCTCATCGGGGCCAGGTTGGCGCATCGGGGATATCTATCTCGCTGGTTCAGACCGCCAGGGGCCACAGGACAATCCCGAGGCATCCGCGCCGGCTTGGCCGGTCGCAGCGGTGCCGGCTCCAGTTCCGACACCCGCTCCAACCGTGGCGGACCCCCCGCCGGGGAAAGCCCACGAACCGGTCGCGACCAAGCCGGTGGTGAGCACCCGGGCGATCACTGATTGGCGACGCGTGTTCATCTATCCGCTCGAAGCGAAACCCGAACCTTTCGATGGCAACGCCGACATCCCGAACCCCTGGCCGAGCGGAGCGGAGCCGTTCCAGCGCTCGCAGAAGCCGAATGGCGCGAATCGGCTGCAACAACTCGTCATCGAGATCCCGAAGGCTTCGGTGGCCGCCGGTGGAGTGGTCGCGCTCCTGCACCGCGTGGCGGCCAACCGCAAGAGCCTGAACGTGTCGGTCGAATCGGCGGGCGCCCCGCCCAACGCCAAGTCGGAGCCGGTGGACAAGGGCGTGAGCATCATGCTCGAGCCGCTGAAGTTCAACCCGGAATCGAGCGAGTGGCAGACCTTCGCGATCCAGATCCCGGATCTCGAACGCTTCGGCCCGAAGCTGTGGCTGAAGTTCGAGGACGAATCCAGCATCGAGCGGGGGTTCCTGCTCGGGAAGGTCGTCACCGTGGCGAATGGCCCCCCCGAAGTGGACGACATCGACCTCATGCCGGCGCCGCTGGTCGCATCTGACATCAACGTCAAGGAATATCAGCACAAGCTGGTCGTCCTGCTCGACCGGGTGGCGGCATTGCGGCCGACCAAGAAATGGATGGACCAACGCCTCTACGACCCACGGAAGATCAAGCTGCTGGTCACCAATGCCGACAAGACGTGGGAGACCGAGATGCGCAAGCAGCTGACGCGCGTGCTCGGGCGTGAACCCGGTAAGGGTACCATCGAGAACCTCGGCATTGCCGAGAGCTGGTATCCCGAGCAGCAATTCAAGGCCACCACTCCACTGGTGAACGCAGAAGAGACCACCCTGGTCGCGATCTGCCTCAATGGCGAGGAGGCGACCTGCTCGCTGAAGGACCCCGACAATCTGGTGAAATGGGTGCGGAATCTCGTCAATGCCATGGTCAACGGCGACAAGAACCGCCGCGGAGGCTTCCTGCCGGTGGTGGTGATCGGCCGCACCACCAAGGTCGACGAAGCCTCGCAGGCCGTGATCAGCGCCGCCTGGCCGCGCGTACGCGAGGACTGCGCCGCCATGGGCATTCCGCTGATCGACATCCGCAATGCGCAGCGCGTGACGCTCAAGCACGACGTCCGCGAGCTGTCGGCCCAGCTGCTGGCCGACGGACTGCGCACGCTGGTCTACCAGATCACCTGGGCGCAGAAGAAGTTCGTGAAATGACCGACGTCGGGAGCGGCGGGACCCGTGATCGCCCGTTCCGACTCGCGACCCGGTCGAGCCCCCTCGCTCTCTGGCAGGCGAACCTGGTCGCGCGCTTGTTGCGGCGGCGCCATCCACGGCTGCGCGTGTCGCTGGTCCCGCTGGTGTCGAGCGGGGACCGTGATCGCGCGACCACGCTCTACGAATCGAGCTCGGTGGGGATGTTCGTGAAGGAGATCC
>JACDEN010000139.1:3722-6917 GCA_013816415.1 Planctomycetota bacterium | reverse complement strand
GGGTAAATCCCACCGTTGGTGCGGGTCGATCGATTGCCAATCACCGTCTGTTCCTGGAGTGGCGGGAGTGGTGTTGGGGGGTTCCAGGCGGGTGGGACACTGGGATTCGCGGGCTACTGCGCTGGGCGGGAACCGGCGGACAGGCGCGCCTTGCGGTCCCTTCGTTTCGATATATGAAACGTATTCTGAATATTGAAATGAACAAACCCCAGTCGGCCACCTCGCGACCCTCAACCCTCAAGCGTGCGTTCGCCATGCTCTCGATCCTGCCGATCCAGAGCGGTTTGCCCCTGCACGAGGCGGCACGGCTGAGCGCGCTGCCGAAGCCGACGGCGTACCGGATCCTGCGCGCGCTCATCGAACTCGGCCAAGCCGCGCAGGACGAGGCCACCGGCTGCTATCGGTCCACCGGACGCCTGTCGGTGTCCGGGGCCCCCGGCGGCGACGCCATCCGCGCGGCCGCCATCCCGCGTATGCAGGCGCTGCACCGGCGGCTCGACGAGACGATCAATCTCGGGATCCTCGACGGCGACCGCGTGCGCTACCTGCACGTCATCGAATCGACGCGTCCATTGCGCCTGATGACCATTCCGGATGCGGCCGATCCCGTCCTCTCCACCGCGCTGGGGCGGGCGATGCTCTCGGCGATGGAGCCAAGCGCGCGCACAGCGATCCTCAAGCGGCTGACGATCGCACCGCGCACCGCGCACACGATCACCCGCAGGAAGGAGCTCGATCGCCTCATCACCGAGGCCGCGCGCCGCCGATTCGCCGAGGAACGCGAGGAGAACGACCTCGGCGTGGCCTGCCTCGCGGTTCCGCTGCGGGGAACGGCATGGTTCCGATCGGCGGCGATCAGCGTCACGGTGCCGACGGTGCGCTACGCCACCGCGCGGCGCGCGGAGATCATCACCGCATTGCAGGAGATCATCCCATGACGACCTATCAGGCGTCGGCCGCGCTCAACGAACGTGCGAAGCGCGTGCTCGCCGGAGGGGTCTCCTCGGAATTCCGCCGCTTCTCGTACCCTCACCCGCTTTTTTACGATAGCGCCGCAGGCGCCACCATCACCGATGTCGATGGCAACCGCTTCCTCGACTTCACCCTCAGCCAGGGGCCGCTGATCCTCGGCCATTCGCATCCGGAGGTGCTCGCCGAGGTCGCGCGTCAGACCGCCGCCGGACAGCTGTTCGCCGGACAGCATCGCGCCGAACTCGAGCTGGCCGAGACCCTCCAGCGGCTGATCCCGTGCGCCGAACTCATGCGCTTCAGCCTCTCCGGCTCCGAGGCCGACCATTGCGCCTGGCGGCTGGCACGCGCAGTGACCGGGCGGCCGCGCATCCTGCGTTTCGAGGGCCATTACCACGGCTGGTTCGACGCGGTGGCGCAGGGCATCCACGCGCCGGACCCCGCGGCTCTCGGCTCGCGCGAATCGCCCGTGGTCATTCCGTGGACCGCCGGTCTGCCGCCGCGCATCGCCGACGAGATCATCCTGCTGCCGTGGAACGACCTCGCGCTGGTCGAGCAGGTGTTCGCCCAGCGCGCGCACGAGATCGCGGCGATCATCACCGAACCGGTGATGTGCAACAACGGCTGCATCCCGCCGAAGCCGGGATTCCTCGAAGGACTGCGGCGCATCTGCGATCGCCATGGCTCGCTGCTCATCTTCGACGAGGTCATCACCGGGTTCCGCATGGGACTCGGCGGAGCGCAGCGCGCGTTCGGCGTGGTGCCCGATCTCGCGGTCTTCGGCAAGGCTATGGCCAGCGGCTGGCCGATCAGCGTCCTCGCTGGAACCAGCTCGTGCATGGAGGCGATCGCCAGCGGGCGCGTCATCCACGCCGGCACGATGAACTCCGGCGTCCCGTCGATCGCCGCGGCTCTCGCGACGCTGCGCATCCTCGAACGCGAGGACGTGCCGGCGCGCCTGCACCGCCTCGGCACGCGGCTGATGGAGGGCCTGCGCGCGGCGGCTGCCGATGCCGGGGTCGGGCTGCTGGTCCAGGGAATCGGACCGATGTTCCATGTCGGCTTCACCCCACTGACCGCGGTCCATGACCTGCGCGACTGCCTGTCGTACGATCGACCGCGCTACGCATCGTTCGTCGGCCGCATGCAGGACCGTGGCATCCGCCTGATCGGCCGCGGCCTGTGGTACGTCTGCCACGCCCACACCGACCGTGACATCGATCAGGCGATCGCCGCCGCACGCGACGCGCTGCGTGAATGCTGACCGTGGCGCCGCGCGTCCTGGTGGCATGCCTGTGGCATGAAAGCCATGGCTTCGTGGCGGGACTGACTGCGCTGCCGGAGTTCACGCACCGGCGCGGATCCGAGATGCTCGCCTGCCGCGGCGACCGCTCGACCCTCGACGGCGTCCTCGCAGGCGCCGAACGGCTCGGCCTGCACGCCGTGCCGACGATCGATATCCACGCTCCTCCGTCGGCGCCCGCCGAGGACGCGGTGCTCGACGCATTCCTCACCTGCGTGCGCGAGGATGTCGCGGCCGCCGAACGCATCGACGGCGTGCTGCTGGTGCTGCACGGCGCCATGATGTCGGCGGGTCAGTCGGACATCGAGGGAGCGGTGGTGTCGGCGCTGCGACGCATGCCACGGCTCGCCGACCTGCCGATCGTCGGCGTGTTCGACCTCCATGGCAACATCTCCCGCGCGATGTGCGACCAGATGGACGCGGTGGTGGTCTTCCGGCGCAATCCGCACGACGATGCGCATGTCGCGGGGCTGCGTGCAGCCGCGGTGCTCGCGCGCCTGCTGGCGATCGGCCGGCGCGGACGCTGCGCGCTTGTGCAGCCGGGGGTGGTGTGGACGCCGATCGCCACCGGCACCTCCGACCCGCCGATGTGCCTGGTCGAGGCGGCCGCGCGCGCGGTCGAGGAGCGGGATCCGGACGTCCTCGAAGCGGCGGTCTTCGCCGGATTCGCCTATGCCGATCACCCGGATGTGGGGGTGTCGCTGTGCGTCAGCACCATCGGCGAGGCGCGCATCGCCGAAGGATATGCGCGCAGCCTGGCTGAGCTCGCCTGGGAACACCGTCGTGCCGGCGACCACCGCGACGATCCGCCCGACGTCCTGCTCGCGAACATCCGCACGGCTCCTCCCGGACCGGTGGTGGTCGCCGAACCGAGCGACAACATCGGCGGAGGCACGCGCGGCGACGGCACCGGTCTGCTGCGG
>JACDEN010000139.1:0-3712 GCA_013816415.1 Planctomycetota bacterium | reverse complement strand
ACCACGATGTCGGCGGCGACTGCCTCGCGGTCATCTGCGATCCGGCCGCGGTCGCAACGTGCGCGCAGCGTCAGCTCGGGTCCCATCTGACGCTGGCCATCGGTGGGCGCGGATACGCGGGAGATCCAGGCCCGGTGGAGCGCGACTGGGAGTACGTCTCGCGGTCATCGGGACGGTTCGTGCTGGAAGAACCGGCGAGCCCGCTGGCAGCGCTGTTCGGACAGACGGTCGAGATGGGTCCGTGCGCAGTGGTGCGCTGCGGACGAGTCAGCGTGCTGCTCACCAGCCGGCCGACGCCGCCGTGGGATCTCGGCCAGTGGCGCAGCCAGGGCCTGGCGCCCGAACGAGCGCGGGTCATCGCGGTGAAAGCGGCGATCGCGCACCGCCTCGCCTACGCAGCCATCGCCGGCTCCTGGATGAGCGTGGCCACGCCCGGACCATGCCCGACCGATGTGAGCGCCATCCCCTATCGCACCAGCGCAGCGCAGCAGACGGTTCGCAAACTGTTGAAAAATAATCCGTAACCGACACTCCCGCACCCGTCGTAGAATCCTGCGCGGAAACGACATCGCCCTGACGAGCCTTTTCAGAAACGTTCAGACTGCTGGCCGCCATGGTCGATGATGCATTTTGATGGATGTCAGTGTGCTTTCATGACTGAACCCACTCGCATATCGCCCTGCCGCCACGGCATCGGCATGGTCGGGGCCACCGCATGGCGGTCGCGACGTGGCGGCTTCGCGCGCTTGCGGAACTCGACGACGAGCCGCGCGAGCTGCCTCGCGGCCTCGTCGACGAACGCCTTGCCCTTTTCGGCAGTCGCCTTCTCGGCCTCGCCACAGGTCCCGCTGACCGTGTAGGTCGAGGTCCAGCTGGTGACCGTGGCCGGGCCCGAGCCGAACAAGTCGCACCACTGGAAATCGGAGCCGACGGCATTGTATGCGATCGCCTCGTCGGCGATCAACTCGGTGCGCACGTCGTCTCCACTGAGATGGAGGTAGGCCGAGGTCTCGAGCTCGCACGCGTGGCCGCAGCCGCCGGGAAAGGCGCTCTGCCTCCAGGCGGGCATGAACGCCGGATCGACCGTCAGCAGAGACCACCAAGCGGCCACCAGGCATTCGGCATCGGTCTCGAGGTTCACGCGGCGGCATGCGATGTCGAGGTTGGGCATGTTCGAGCCATGGCCGTTGAGGAAGATGATCTTCTTGAAGCCGTGGTAGGCCAGCGATCGGCCGACGTCGATGACCATGCCGATGAAGCGCTCGTGGTCGATGTTGATGGTGCCGGGGAAGTCCATGACGTGCGCGGTGTAGCCGTGGACGATGGTCGGCAGCAGAACCAGTTCGTCGGGTATCGCCTCGGCGGCGCGCAGCGCGACGCCTCGCGGCAACAGGCAATCGACGTCGAGCGGCAGGTGTGGGCCATGCTGCTCGATCGCCCCGATCGGGATCACCGCTACCTTCCCCGCATTCGCAGCGGCGTCGGCCTCCATCCAGGTCAGCTTCTCGTAGAGGTAGGCGGGGGATCTGGCCATGATGTTCTCCGTGTTGTCCGCTCTCAGAGCGTCGAGGGGGTGAGGGTGCGGCCGTGACTGTGGCGGGCGATGCCATCGAGATCCCAGCGCAGCCCGAGACCCGGCGCCTCGGGGATCGCGAGCGTGCCGTCGGGGTTGATAGCCAGCGGCTCCTCCAGCAGGTCGTCGATGTACGGCGCTGGCGTGAGGTACTCGACGAAGCGCGCGCTGCCGGCGGCCGCTGCGAGCTGCAGGTCGGCCGCGAGGCCGACGGCCGTGTTCCAGCCGTGCGGGATGACCGTGATCGCGTGGTCGTCGGCGACCTGCGCGATGCGGTGCTGCTCGCTCATGCCGCCGACCCTGGTGACGTCCGGCTGCAGGTAGTCGACTGCGCGCCGCTCGATCCAGGTCCTGAACTCCTGCCGCCGGCACAGCACCTCTCCGGCCGCGATCGGCACTGGCGATTGTGCGGTGAGCTGGACGTATCCCTCGAGGTCGTCGGGGCGGAGCGGCTCCTCGAACCAGCCGACGCCGTAATCGGCGAGCATGCGCGCGGTGCCGAGGGCCCACTTGAAGCCGTGCTGCCAGAACGCGTCGGAGCCGCCGGCGTCGACCATCAGGTCGGCATCGGGTCCGATCGCATCGCGAGCCGCCGCGACGATCGCGCGGTCGGTGCGGGCATCGTGTCGCCCGAATGGCCCCCAGCCGATCTTGAAGGCGCGGAACCCGCGGCCCATCGCCTCGTGCAGGCGATCCTTCATCTCGGACGGCTCGCGCATCAGCAGCGAGCCGTAGGGCCGAATGCGATCGCGATGCCGACCGCCGAGCAACCGGCTGATCGGCTGGCGGCAGACCTTGCCGAACAGGTCCCAGAGCGCGATGTCGATGCCCGAGATGGTGTGGGTCACGGATCCACCCCGGCCCTGCCAGAACGTCTGCTGGTGCAGTCGTTCGCTGGTCGCGGCCGGGTCGACCGCTGATCCGCCGATCAGCAGCGGTTTGAGCAGTTCGAGCGCGGGCACGACCTGGGCGCCCGACGAGTACACGCTGCCCACCCCGGTGACCCCGTCGTCACTGATGATCTCGATCAGGGTGTGGATGTTCTCCTCGGCCCCGAACCGGCTCGTCCACCCGTCCGCCGGCATGCCCGAGAGCGGCAGCGCGCGTGCGTCCCTGATCTTCATGGTGGATCCCTCGCTCCGCGGCGCATCGTCCGCGATCGGGGCATCCTGCGCGACTGAGGGCGACTCTCCAAGGCGACGATTCCGTGGAAGGTGAACCAAAGCGGTAAGGCGACGAAGGGCTCCGGCCGAGCAGCTCATCGCCGCGCCGGTGGCCTCGCAATGGCGGTGCCATGCGCATTCCAGCGTGAGTACGGGCACCCGGCAAGCGCTCTTGAAGACCGAGGAGATCCGTCGCTCGGTCGCAGGGATGACCCTCCCCGATCATCCGCTCGCGCTCGTGCGCATTCCTTTCCATCCCGCCGCACAATTTTTCACCCTCTTTCACCGCGATGAAATTCCGCCGACCACATCGGTCGCGCCGAAGCGATCGGCACCGCTATGCTGCAGCAAGCCGCACCGGCCGATGAAAGGACATCCATGACCATCGCTGATGATTCCTCAGCACCGATTCCAGCGATACCGTCGCGTCTTCGGACGGGTGCGGGAACCGACCACCTCGCAGTCAGGCCGTCGCGGAGGCTCCAAGCCACGGGATCCCCCAATCCCTGCTTCCTCGCAAGCGCAGCGCTGATGCTGGTCAGCTGCCTGTGCATCAGCGTCTTCTACACCACCTGCGGTGGCGAACTGGCGCAGCTCCTGCTGTTGGCTTCGACGCTGGCCGTCTACGAAGCCGTGCTGGTCGCGCTCGCGGTGGCGCTGCTGCGGTGGGTCGGCGCCCTGCGCGATGGGCGCCTGCTGCTGACGCTCGCCGTCCTGTTCGCCGTCGATCCCACCTTCACCTACCAGCGCTGCGCGGTGGACGATCCGCACTGGGGGTTGGCGGTGTCTGCCGTCGTCGTGATCCTCGCGGGAGCGAAACTCGCCCTGGCAGCGAATCTGCTCGGCATCCGCGTGAACCTCCTTGCGCTGGGTACGACACTCTCCCTCGCCTCCGTGGTGCTGTCGTCCGCGGCGATCCCACTGTTCTCGGCCGAGCCGCACAGTGCGTTCTTCCAGGCGTGGTGCAGCGCCGCGC
>JACDEN010000138.1 GCA_013816415.1 Planctomycetota bacterium | reverse complement strand
ACTATGCGCAGTGCCGAGATTAATATTCAGCGACGGCTGAGTGTCCGTGGGTGCGCCCGAGCACGTTCGAGGTGTTCGTCACCCGCTCGGACCGACGGCTGATCAACCATCGCGGCCTGGACCTCTACGACCGGCGCAGCCGCGTGTTCGTCGAGTTCGTGCTGCTCCACCGTCCGGAGGGCCGCGACGAGGTCGAGTTCTACGACAAATGCGAATCGTCCTCGGTCGCCGGCCTGCGCCTGGGCGAACGTGTCGCGCGCGCCGCCGTCTGCGTCCGCGATGGCGCGGTCGCGTGCGCGTCGCCGACCGGAGCCATCGCGGTGGTGATCGGCGAGGACTACCTCGCTGAACTGCTGGGATACTATGCGCATCACGCCGATGCATCGGTGCACGCGCGCACGGTCAATGCGTTCGCCATCGGGGATGCGGTGGTCACGCGGCGCGGCGGCGACCCGCTCGCGCTCGCCAGCGATCCCTCGGTCCCGAGTCTCGGCGCCTACCTCTTCGACGATCTGGGATACGCGCCGGCGCGCCAGGATCTGCTCGCGCAGGACCGCCTGATCGGAGTGTGCGGAGGCGCCCGCTGGATGCGCTTCCTCGGCCATGCCCCGCGCGGCGATCGCGGGACGCTGGTCGCACAGGCGGGCAGCGCCTCTGCGGCCGAGCTGCTCGCCGGCGATGTGCTCGAAGTGGTGCGCTTCAGCGAATTCCATCCGCGCGCCGATACCGGAGCGTTCAGCGGCGAGATCCGCCTCGCCTATTGGCGGCGCGCCGACGGCAGCCGGACCCCGGTCACAGGCGGCAGCGTCACCGGCGTGCTCGCACAGGCGCTCGCCGACGCGCGCTTCAGCCGCGACATCGTCACCAGCGGGTCGTACCACGGCCCGCGCGCCATCCGCTTCGCATCCCTCACCATCGCAGGTTGACATCATGAAGGTCCTGATCATCGGCGGAACCGGGCTCATCAGCGCGGGCATCGTCACGCATCTGATCGCGCGCGGAGCCGAGGTGAGCATGTACAATCGCGGCGCGCGCGAACGCACGGTTCCGTCCGAGGTCGCGCTCATCCAGGGCGACCGCAACCAGGGTGACGCATTCGCGGCGGAATTCCGCGGCCGCCGCTACGACGCCGTCATCGACATGATCTGCTTCACCCCCGAGCAGGCCGAAGCGACGGTGCGGACTTTCGGCGGGCGCTGCGAGCACCTGCTGTTCTGCTCGACCGTCTGCACCTATGGCGTGAAGGTCCCGCCGCAGGTGCTCATCGACGAGCGCTTTCCCCAGGAGCCGATCAGCGGGTACGGACGTGGGAAGGTCGCGTGCGAAGGCATCTTCAGGCGCGCGCACGACCGCGGAGACTTCAAGGCGACGATCCTCCGCCCGAGCCACACCTATGGTCCGGGGGGCGCGCTGATCGATCAGCTGGAATTCGACGCCTGCTCGTGGGATCGCATCGAACGCGGCCTGCCGGTCATCGTCGCCGATGGCGGCATGGGCCTGTGGCAGTCGACGCACCGCGACGACTGCGGACAGCTGTTCGCGTACGCAGCGCTGAATCCGGCGACCTACGGCGAGGACTACAATGCCACGCGCGACGAGGTGCTGACCTGGCGCGACTACTACGAGCAGGTGGGCCGCGCGCTCGGCAAGCCGGTGCAGCTGGTGACCCTGTCCGCCGATCGCATCGTCGCGCTCGACCCGCAGCGTTTCGGGCTGCTGAAGGAGATCACGCGCTTCCACGGCGCCTACACCTCGGCCAAGGCCAAGCGCGACGTGCCCGAGTTCCGCTGCGTGATCGGACTGACCGAGGGCGCCGCCGAGACTTTCGCGGACGTGCGCCGCCGCGGTGCGTGGCGCAAGGGCGCATCTGACGCGATGTATCAGCGTTTGGTCGATGACGCATTGGCGGTCGATCCGCCGGCGTGATCCACCGCATGACGCCCGCTCCCGGCCCCCGACTCCCGGTACCAGGAGCCGGTGTGTCAGAGGCATCAAAACAGATCAAAGAAGCAGCTCGCCTGCTCACATAACCAGGTGACGTGCCCATGAACGATGAACACACTGGTGATGGCGACCTGCTCAAGGAGTTCGCAGCCCGCCGTTCGGAGGGTGCTTTTGCGGAATTGGTGCGCCGTCACGGGTCCATGGTGCAGGGGGTGTGCCAACGGGTCGCCGGTGACAGCCAGGTGGCTGAGGACGCCGCTCAGGCCGTATTCCTGACCTTGTCGATCAAAGCGCGTACCCTCAGTGATCATCCGAATGTCGCCGGCTGGTTGCACCAGTGCGCGTGGAAGATCGCGAGCGTCCACCGCAAAGCCGTCGAATCTCGTCGGAAGCGAGAAATGGAAGCCGCCGCCATGCCCCCGCGACACCAGGCTCAGCCAGAAGAAGATCACCCCATCGCAGAATTGCTCGATGGGGCGATCGCGGCATTGCCCGACCGGTATCGCCTGCCGCTGGTCATGCATCATTTCGAAGGGCATGGCTACGACGTGATCGAGGATCGCCTTGGTCTAGCTGCTGGGACCGTGGCATGGCGACTCAACCGCGCACGCGGCCTGCTGCGCGAACGATTGGCCCGCAAGGGATTCGCAAGCTCGCTCGTCGCCATGAGCGGACTGATGAGCGAGCATTCCTGCTTGGCGGCCGCAGTTCCGGAACATCTGCTCGCGATTCCTCAAGCCGCCGCCGCATTCGCAGCCAGCGCCGCCGTGCCTGCTGGAGCTGTTTCTGCGCAGGCACTCTCACTGAGCACAGGAGCGATACACGCCATGTTCGTCAAGAAGCTCCAGATCATTGCCATGGTGGCGCTGCTTTTGGCCGGCGGCCTCATTGCTGGTGTCCTCGTCCCCCGAGCACGCGGCGTCCAAGGACAGGCGGCAGAAGCGTCTGCGGATCCGGTACCGGTGCCGGTGGCCAGCGAGAGGCCTCTCGCGGAGGAGTTCCCGGTGCAAACGGGATTCGCGGGCTACGTGTCATACGATCAGCGATTGGACGCTCTACCGGTGGTGACCATCGGCGCGCAGCCGAGCACGGAGCAGTGGGTCGGCGTCGGCTTCGGGATACATGAGGATCTCGAGATGGCATGGGCGCAGGAACCAGGCTGTGATCTGCGCCACGAACCGTTCGCGGCCCAGCGTCCGGGATCCCACGCTGATGTTCCAACCGCGGTCGTGCTGGTGAGCCCCTGGTTCAGTGATGAGGATTGGCGTCCGACCTCGCTGACGCGTGAAGGCACCAGATTCACGTTGGCAGTCGATGCATGCTCGAATCCGGTGCCACGTTCAGCTACCCCGCCGCCCAAGCGGATCGTCCATGTCCTCTCCCTTGGCCAGCTGCCGGAGGGCACCTATCAGTTCAGCCTCGACATCGCATGGCGTCGTGCTGGGCAGCCCGGCTTCTCTACCTTGTTCCAGAGGCAAAGCGGTGCGATGACATTCCATGTCGATCCACAAGGTTCTCAGATCGAGCACTTGGCAGAGGCGCTGACGGAAAAGAATCTCGTCACGACACCTGAACAGGCGAAACCAGGCCAGCGCCTGTGGCAGCAACCGCGCTGCTTGGTACGCGCATTCAGCACGGAACCAGATAACTTTGAGGCAAATGCGACGCGACTCCCATTGAGCAGGAGTTTTGGCGTAGCGGCGGCGGGACGAATCGATCTGGCAGCCTGGCTGAAAGGGTCGAATGAGCCAGTGTGTTACCCGCCGACAATCTCATCACTCGGGAGCACCGATCCGATGGCAGCGGCCATTGTTGGTTCGCTTCTCAAGTGGGGCGAAATGGCGACCGTGCGTCGCGTGGAATACGGCCTAGGCATCTGGACTATCGCGGTGGACGTCTGGAGAGACGACGGAGCGCGCTTAAAGAACGTACCTCATCGCGATCTGCTCGTCGTGCCCTTGCAACTTCCACCCCAAGGCTTGGCGCGGCGCGTTGAGCTTACCTGGCGATTCATGCGGGCTGCCGAGCCGGGTGGACCGTACCATGAAGAGGCCGCATCAGCTGACTTCGCGGCTTCAGTCCTCGCGTTCGATCTTCCCCAGTAACGCGGCGGATCCGTCAGGCGACGCGCGCGTTTCCCTGCTTTTCAACCTGTTCGACCGTTGCACCCCCGAAATCCAAACCGCTTGGCGCAATTTTTGCCTTTTCCGTGGATGACGCACCGAGCGCTTCCACGGCGAGCCCGTGCGCCGTAATCCAGGGTGCCGGTACGAGTTGGATGCCGTGTGTCAGAGACGCAGCGAAAAGATCCACAGCTGGGAATGGGTATGTCGATCCCGCTAGTTAAACGTTTAACTAGTGAGGTGCCCCATGTGCGAATCCGCTGCCCCCATCCGACCCGCCACCATCCGCGGGGCCCTGCGCGCCGCTGCGATCGCGCTGCTGTTCGCCGCAGGGGCAGCGCAGGCGAGCGATTACTACGTCAGTCCAGCGGGAAACGACAGCGCCTCGGGCGCGAGCGGCGCGCCGTGGCGGTCGATCGCCAAGGTCAATGCGACGACGCTGCGCGCCGGCGATCGCGTGCTGTTCCAGGGCGGTCAGCGCTTCGCCGGCAAGATATACCTCGACGCCAATGACGGCGGCACCGCTACCAGCCCGGTCACGATCACGTCCTACGGGACCGGTCGCGCGGTCATCGATGGCGGCGCGGGCGACGCCTTGTTCGCGTACAACTGCGGCGGCTTCGACATCCGCTCGATCGATTTCGTCGGCTCCGGACGGACGACCTCCGCCGGTACCGGCATCGACGTCTACACCGATCTCTCGACCGGACGGAAATTCGACCGCATCTACATCGACCTGGTCGACTGCTCGGGTTTGCGGAACGGCATCGTCATCGGCTCGTGGCATGCGACCAAACCGGGCTACCGCGACGTGCGCATCACCAACGTGCGCTGCCACGACAATGCTCGCACCGGCATGGTGTCGTACGGCCTGGACGATCCCGCCTCGACCACCTGGTGCCACTCGAACTGGTACGTCGGCCACTGCACCTTCGACAACAACACCGGCGATCCGGCGTTCACCACCAACCACAGCGGCAGCGGCTGCTGCCTGGCCGAGGTGGACGGTGCGCTGATCGAGCGCTGCGTGGCCACCGCTAACGGCGCGCTCAACAACTTCATGTACGCCGGCCCGGTGGGCATCTGGAGCTACGAATCCAACCGCGTCACCATCCAGTTCTGCGAGTCCTACGCCAACCACACCAAGCCTGGTGCGCCCGACGGCGATGGCTTCGACTTCGACGGCGGCTCGACCAACTGCCTCGCGCAGTACAACTACTCGCACGACAACGATGGCGCCGGATTCCTGATCTGCGAATTCAGCGGCTCTCGGACCAGTCGCAACAACGTGATCCGCTACAACATCAGCGAGAACGACAGCCGCACGACCTGGCAGGGGGGCGTGCAGGTGTATCTGGGTTCCGACACCCAGGTCATCGGAAATACGGTGTTCTGCTCGTCGGCGACCGGGTCGACCGCGGTATGCCTGCGGGTCAATGGCGGCGCCCGCACGATCGCCCGCAACAACCTCTTCGCGACCAGCGGTCTGCCGCTGCTGGAGGTCACCTCCGACACCGTCCTGCAGGGCAACGGGTACTGGAACTACGCCGGCGGGTTTTCCGCGTCGATCGGCGGTGGCTCCTATGGCGGTCTCGCCGCACTGCGATCAGCGGGTTACGAGCGGCTGTCCGGAGCCAATGTCGGAACCAATGTCGATCCCCAGCTCGCAGCGGTCGGAGCCGGCGGCACCATCGGGAACGCGGACAATCTCGGTGCGCTGTCGGCCTACAAGCTGCGCGCAGGTTCGCCGCTGATCGATGCGGGCATCGACCTCGCCGCGCTCGGGATCGACGCCGGGGGCCGCGACTTCTGGGGTGACGCCCTGCCGCAAGGCGCGCGGCTCGACATCGGCGCCGACGAGGTCGTGGGCGCGACGCCGCCGCCCCCGGTCGCCGCGCCGGTGATCACCAGTGCGGCGAGCGCCGCCGCGCGCGTCGGACAGGCCTTCTCCTACGCCATCACCGCCAGCGGTTCGCCGACCGGCTTCAACGCGAGCGGTCTGCCTGCGGGACTGACGGTGAACACCCCGACCGGAGTGATCTCGGGCACGCCGACCACGGCGGGAACCAGTTCCGCGACCATCACCGCGAGCAATGCCGGCGGTTCCGTCTCGGCGACGCTCACCATCACGGTGGCCGCGGCGACGGTCGCGCGTCAGCCCTATACCGGAACGGCGACGGCCATTCCCGGCACCATCGAAGGCGAGAACTACGACCTCGGCGGCGAGGGGGTCGCCTACCGCGATGTCGACGCCGCCAACGTCGGCGGCGCGTACCGGACGAGCGACGGCGTCGACCTCGAAGCGACCAGCGATCTCGGCGGCGGCTATACCGTGGGGTGGATCGCGGTCGGGGAATGGCTCGAGTACACGGTATCGGTCGCATCGGCACCCAGCTACCGGCTCGACGCGCGTGTCGGCTGCCTGGGAGCGGGCGGAACCTGGCATCTGTCCGTCGACGGCACGGATGTCACCGGAGCCATGACCATCCCCGATACGGGATCGTGGACGGCATATGCGACCACCATCCGCTCAGGCATCGTCATCCCCGCCGGAACGCATGTGCTGCGGGTCTCCTTCGACGCCGTGGGAACGAGCGGTGCGGTGGGCAATCTCAATCGCCTGATCTTCACCGCCGAATCGACGCCGAACCCGCCGAACCCGGTTCCGAGCGATACCACGCCGCCGGTGATCTCGGCAGTCGCTGCGGTGCGCGTCTCCGGCTCGACCGCGACCATCACCTGGACGACCGACGAACCGAGCGACAGCCAGGTGCAGTATGGACGTGTCTCGAGCAGCGAGAACGCGTCGGCGATCAACGCATCGTTGGTGACCGCGCATACGGTCACCCTCACCGGTC
>JACDEN010000719.1 GCA_013816415.1 Planctomycetota bacterium | reverse complement strand
GCGTCAGCCGTTCGACCTGGCGCTTCGCCGCGCCGGCCGAGGTGACCGAGCGTCCTGCCGATACCGCCGAGGTCGCCCAGCTCCGACACGTCATCGCCGAGGCCACCGCCGCGCGTGAACGCGCGCGGCTGCGCGCGCGGCTCGCCAGCGCGGCGAACACCCTGCCCGCGGATCGTGACAAGGAGGTCCTGTCCGCGCCCGAGGCGATCCAGGCGCGGCTCGCCTTCGCCAGCGCGAACGCCGACAGCGTCGCGCGCGACGAGGCGGCAGCCGATCAGGCGATGGAAAGCGCCAAGACCCGGCTGGCGGAATTGGACGAGCCCGTGCGAGCGACCGCTGCGCAGCGCGAGACCGCGCTCGAGATCCCCGACGCTGGCGGCAAGCGCATCGAGGTCACCTATCGGCTGCCCCAGGCGTCGTGGGGCCCGGCCTATCGCCTGGAAGTCGCGGGCGACCAGGTGCGCCTGGTACTGCTGGCGCGCGCCGAGATGTCCGGCGACGCGTGGGGCGCGGTGCCGATCACCTTCTCCTCGCGCGCGCCGGATCGCGCGCTCACCCTCCGTCCGCTGGCCATACCACAGCTCGGAGTCGGCGACACCGTCGAGGGATTCACCACGCCCCGCGCGCAGCGGCAGGTGAAGTACGGCGGCAGCAAGGCCAGCGAAAGCAGCGTCGACGGCGTCCTGCGTTCGGCGACGTTCGGGCAGGCGCCCGACGGATCCTGGGGCGCGGGCCGCTTCCGCACCGCGTCGACAGCGCTGCGAACGCTCGCTTTCCTGGGTGCCGGTTACGACCATCAGACGCCGAACAAATACAAGCACGCCGTGAAGTTGGCCATCGACGTGCTGGTCGGGCTGAAACCCGAGGACCTGCCGCTCAACGATCTGGCGTTGACGACCACCGTGATCTGCGAGGCGTTGGCGATGACCGGGGATGCGGCGCTGAAGCCGGTCGCCGTGCGCGATGTCGAAGCGCTGCGCGTGCGCGCCTTCGGCACCGATGGCATCGTTCCCGCGGCCGCGCGTTCCGGTGCGCTCGACGGCCCGATGGTCGCGGTCAATGCGACCATGGCCTTCAAATCGGCACTTTCAGCAGGGCTCGACATCGGCGACGCGCTCATGCTCGTGCGTGACGCGCTGCCCATCGTCGAGCAGGCGCGCGACCGCCGCATGGGACGTATCGCCAGCCTGACCATCCGCACGTTCTGCGGCATGCATCCGCGCGTGGAACTCGCCGAGGCGCAACGATGGGCGGCAGCGGTGCCCGAGTGGTTCAAGCGCGGCGAGGTCGAAGCGATCTACCTCGCGGCCATGGTCACGTTCCAAAGCGGCGGGGACGCGTGGAAGGTCTACAACGCCGTGGCGCGGGACTTCCTCGTCACGCATGAGAACGTCGATGGCACCTGGACTGTGCCGCATCCTGCCGGAGCGGATGTCGGGATTGCGTACTGCCAGTTGGCGCTCGAGATCTATTATCGTTACGCCTTGGTGAATGTGGGCACGGGCGGAGGCGCTGGATTCAGCCGCTCCCCCATCTTCGCGCCGATTCCCGAGATCGCCTCGGCCGAGGCCGCAAGCAACGGCTGGCCGATGCGCTGGACCCCGGCGGGCGCGGTGACGCTGCTTCCCGGAGCGCGCGCCGAGGTCGAGCTCGCGGCCTTCGAACTGCCAGGGCACGTCGCGCTGACCTCGATCCCGCAGCAGGAGGATTCGGTCTGGCGCGCACTCGCGACCAGGAATCCCACGACCCAGCCGCTGCCGGGCGCCGACGCAGTGGTGGTGGTGGACGGGCACGCGTGCGGCACCACGCCGGTACCGTTCACGCTGCCGGGCAAGGAGCTGTCGCTCGCCCTCGGCGTGGAGCCCGGCGTGCGCGTGCAACGCATCGCCAAGGAGAACAGCGACGACGGCTTCCGTTCGCGCACCCTGTCGGTCGCGATCACCTATAAACTCATCGCACCAGATAAGTGGACGCGCGCCGTCGCGGTGCTCGAACCGGTGCCGCTGCCCGAAGCGGGCGTGACCCTGGTGGTTCCTGGCATGGACCACGGGCAGCTCGAACGCCGTCTGCGTGAGGATCCGCTGTGGCACCTCGACCTCCATCCCGAGGCGGAACAGACGCTGCGCTACGACGTCACCTATCCCGCCTCGATGCGTCCGTTCCTGGAGTACCGCTGATGCTGCGCCATCTCGTTTCCGTGGTCGCCCTCGCGTGCTCGTGCTCCGCGCTCGCGGCGGTCGAGATCAGTCTGCCCGCTCCGAGCCTCGCCGAGATCCATCCCGACGGCGCGCGGCTGCACCACCGCATCGAGCTGCCCGCCGGCGTGCACCGGGTGGAGCTGCCGGACGGCTGCGCCTCGGTGCTGACGGTGCTCGGCGCGGCGTCGTGGAC
>JACDEN010000718.1 GCA_013816415.1 Planctomycetota bacterium | reverse complement strand
ACATTCAGGAGGGGCATGTCCATCGTGTCCACCTCCGTCAGGATCCGTTTTCTTCGCTTCTCACCCAACGGCACATGGAACACGTTCCCCTTGGGATCCGAGAGCGTCTGCTCAATCTCGGTAATCGAATTTGATACGAACGTTCGCGTCATCGCCTCTTCGTAGTCGGCGCTATGGAAGGTCACGGGGAGAAGCCCATTGTAAGGATTATGGACTACGAGAGAGCCCTGGACGATGCGGTATTTCGGAAGCTCCCCCTTAGGCCGTGAGCCCTGGTATCCCTTCATCTCGAGATCCAACATTTCCTGGATATCGTCGCGTCCCAATTTGACTGCGACCATCTTGGCCTTGAGTAACAGCGCGGAGACCGGGGTCTTTTCGTCCGAGGCGAGGTGTTGGAGTTCGAGAACGAGCGAAGACGTCATACTGCCGTGCGGTCCAAGGGGATGATCACGAATGTTCAAATAGTGTGCGGAATTGTGTGCAAGGCCGTTTTTTGGCCCTTTTCCATTTTCCGCAGCTGATTGTTTTAGGCTGATTTTACCGGTGTTTTAGTGTGGCGCGCTCGAGAGGATTCGAACCTCTGACCTCTGCCTTCGGAGGGCAGCGCTCTATCCAGCTGAGCTACGAGCGCAGGACTGGTGGAACGCTAGCCGTTTCCGCATGCGGGCAAGGCCAATCGAGCCGAGCCGATTTGAGGTCAGGTCGCGCGGGCGGGCGAAGCGGCCGACGGAGGATCGGCGGCGTTGGTGATCGGCAACGCGCTCTCTTCGGGGAAGAGGCGGCAGAGGTAGCGCTGCAGCTTCTCGTTGGTGGGGCCGTAGCCGCCATCGTACATGTAGTGCTCGAGGTCCTGGCCGAATTCGCGCGCGGTGGGATAGCGGTTGGAGGGATTGACCTCGAGCGCGCGCAGCAGGATCTGCTCGAGCTTCTCGGGGATGTGCGGGTTCAGGCGGCGCGGCGGCTTGATGGAGTAGTTGTCCATCTTGTCGACCAGGTCGTCGATGTCGTTGACGTTGTAGACCACGGTGTTGGTCAACAGCTCGTACATCACCAGGCCGAGGCTGAAGACGTCGGACTGGCGGGTGGTGCCGACGAACTTCGCCTGCTCGGGGCTCATGTACGGCAGCTTGCCCATGATCACCTCGGCCTCGTCCGGCGTGTTCATGATCACGGCCTTGGCGATACCGAAATCGGTGAGCTTCACCACGCCGCCGTAGGTGATGATGACGTTCGAGGGGGTGACGTCGCGGTGGACGATGTTCAGCAGCTTGCCCGCCATGTTCTTGGCTTCATGCGCATAGTGCAGCGCGCGGCAGACGCGCGAGATCACGAAGGCGCCGATGTCGACGTTGGTGACCTTGTGGCGGTCCTTGTGGGCGCGGATGAAGTCGGCGAGGTTCTTGCCGTGCGCGTACTCCATCACGATGTAGTAGATGCCTTTGGTCTGCCCGAGCTGGTAGACCTGGAGCACGTTCTCGTGGATCAAGTCGGCGACCAGTTTCGCCTCGCCGACGAACAGGTCGACGTTCTCCTTGTTCTTGAGATATTCCTTCTTGATGGTCTTGATCGCGCAGACCTTGCGGAAGCTGTCGGCTCCGAGCTGCTCTGCGAGGTAGACCGATCCCATGCCGCCGGTGGCGAGCTTGCGGATGATCTGGTACGACGTCTGGTACTGGATTTCCTGCATCGACGTCCGACTCCTTCCGGGAGCTTCCAGCACCGCCTCATAAGTCAACGCGGGGGGATGGATTACGCCCAGTATACCCCGGAATCCGGCGCTCCGTCAGAACTTGTTGGTGCGCCGGAGCCGGTTGAAACGCTCCACGTACTCCTTGCGGCCGACCGACAGCAGCTTTTTGGGCCCGACACCCTGGTCGCAGATGCCCCCGACCGCGCTGGCCATGGCGCAGCCGCGTTTGATCCCGCGGAAATCGGCGCCCTCGCCCGCGCACCACGCCGCCAGTGCCCCCGCGAAGGCCGCACCGGTCCCCGGTGAGGCGCTGCGAGCCATCGGCATCGCCGGATAGGTCACGGTCTTGTCGCCATAGACGATGATCCCACCGAGCATGCCCGCGGTCAGGACCACCGCCTTCGCGCCGCGGGCACGGATCGCGAGTCCGGCGGTCAATGCATCATCCGTACCGCTGGCGGCCAGGGCGGCCGGAAGCGGCATCACGATCACGTCGGCCGCCTGCGCGCACGCGTCCAGGAGCGCCCCATCGGCGTCGTGCGGCGGAGCGATCACCAGCACCGGCGGTTTCGCCAGGCGCGCGATCACCGCGATGGCGCGCCTGAGATCGCCGGGCGGCAGTGCGATGAGCAGCGCGGCCCCGAGGTCCTCGGCGCTGGTCGGTTCGACCTCGGGCAGGCACGATCCGCCCTCGATCGGAG
>JACDEN010000137.1:2458-6940 GCA_013816415.1 Planctomycetota bacterium | reverse complement strand
ACGAACGGCCGTAGGCCGGCGACCGCGAAGCCCTCGGCGAAGGCGAAGCTGTGCTGCTCGCAGATGCCGACGTCGTACATGCGGTCGGGGAATTCCTGGGCGAACTGCCGCAGCCCGGTTCCAGACGGCATCGCCGCGGTGATCGCCACCACGCGCTCGTCCTCGCGCGCGATCTCCAAGAGCGCGTCGGCGAACACCTGCGAATAGGTCTGTCCCGCGGGCGCCTTGGGATGGAAGGATCCGGTGTCGAGGTCGAAGCCCTTCGGCCCGTGGAACTTCAAGGGGTCGTCGGTGCTGGGCTGCCAGCCGCCGCCCTTCTTGGTCAGCACGTGCAACAGGATCGGGCCCTTGAGCTTCGAGACGCGGGTGAGCGCGTCCTCGGTCGCCGCGATGTTATGGCCATCGACCGGGCCGAAATACTTGAAGCCGAGATCCTCGAAGATGTAGCCGGGAGAGATCAGCTTGTCGGCGGCGAGCTCGAGGTGCTTGGCCAGGCGGCTGAGGTCCTTGCCGCGCGGGAAGCGGGCGATCGCCGCCTTGAAGCGTTCGCGGATGTACTGGTACATCTGGCCGCTGCGCAGGCGGTCGAGGTGCGTGTGCAGCGAGCCGACCGGCGCATCGATGAAATTGCCGTTGTCGTTGAGCACCACGATCAGGTCGCTCTTGAGTTCGCCGGCGTTGATCAGGCCCTCGAAGGCCATGCCGCCGGTGAGGGCGCCGTCTCCGACCACCACCACGGTATGTCGCGACTGGCCCAGGCGCCGATAGCCCTCGGCGACGCCGACGCCGGTCGAGATCGCGGTCGAGCTGTGTCCGACCTTGGCGAGATCGAACGGGCTCTCGATCGGATCAGGGAAGCCGGATATGCCCCCCTTCTGGCGATTGGTGTGGAAGTTCGCCGCGCGGCCGGTGACCAGCTTGTGGGGATAGGCCTGATGGCCGACGTCCCACAGCAGCCGGTCGGAGCTGAAGTCGAAGACGCGGTGCAGCGCGAGGGTGAGTTCGACCGTGCCGAGATTCGACGACAGGTGCCCGCCGTGGGTGCTGACCGTCTCCTTGATGCGGTGACGGATCTCCTCGGCGATTCTCGCCAGCTGGGCGGGGCTGAATTTCCGCAGGTCGGCTGGGGCGAGCAAGCCGTCGAGCAGCGGGAGCGGCTTCATATCCTGGAAGTATCCGCAATTCCGGTCGAGGCGCCAGGAGCGCTTCGCTCCGGCGCTACGATCGGACTAGGCGGCTAGACCGGGCTCACTTCTTCGGTGCGGGCTTCGGCTCGGACTTGCCGCCGAGGTCGATATCGATCTCGGTGGGCAGCTCGATCGTCGTCTGGATGACGAAGGTCTCGGTCGCAACCGCCTCGCCGACATTGCCAGCGAGATCGGAGGCGGTCACCTTGATGCGCGCCGCGCTGGCCGCGATCTCGGGGATCTCGAAACGATAGGCGGCGTCGAGCGGCTGGCCGCGGGTGAGCTCCTGCCACGGCTTGTCGGCCGCCGGCTGCAGATAGACGGCAACTGAGTTGGGAGCGGCGTTGACGTCCTTGACGTTGAACATCACCTGCACGCGATCGCGCGGCTTGTAGGCGCGGCGGTTGCCAGGCTGCGCGGCCTCGGCGGGCTGGATGCCGATCGCCGCGCTCAGCTGCACCAGCGGCGGCGTCGAATCCACCGCGACCACGAACTGGTCGGCGGTCTTGCCCTTGGGCATCGGCGAGCTGTTGCCGGCCTTGTCGATGGCGACCACCGCGAGGCGGAAGCGCCCGTCCCCCGGAGCGGTCCAGGCGACCTTCTTCGGATCCTTGATCCACGGGCCTTCGGTCCAGCTGGTGCCGTCATCCTGGCTGACCCACAGCTGCGCCGACTGCAGGCCCGCGGGCCCGCCATCCTTGATGTCGAGGCTGAGCGTGGTCTGGTTCGTGGCGGTGATCTCGGGTCCGACGACCTTGCCCGAGGGCTTGATCGAATCGACCAGGATGCCGGTGTTGGCCGCCGAGCCGACGTTGTCGGCCTTGTCCATGACCTGGATCTGCAGCTGGCCGCTGGTGGTCATGTCCTGCGGAACCGTCCACTCGTACGCACCCTTGTTGGGGATCTTGTCGGCGATGACGTCCCAGCTGTTGCCGTCGCGCGACCAGCGGATGGTCACCGGCGCGGCGCGCAGATAGGCGTCGGAGGCCTCCCACTTGATGGTGTACTTGTCGCCGCCGCGCAGCATCGCCTTGGCGGGCGGGAAGGTGATCGCCGCGGTCGGAGCGGTGCGGTCGATGATGAAGGTCTTGCTGAGCTTGGGCTCGGGATTGCCCTTGGGCTCGTCCTTGGAGAGGTTGCTGGTCAGGATCGGCCGCAGGTAGATCTGCCACACGCCTTCCGCCGGCGTCCACACGATCGGCGTTCCCTGATCGAAGACGATGCCGTGCTTGGTCCACTCGCCCCAGGCCTTGCCGTCGTAGGAGCGGTACCACAGCTCGGTCTTGGCGAGGTCGGCGATCTTCGGCGTGCCGATGGTGATCTCGCGCTTGGAGGTCACCGGCACTGGTGATGCGAATCCCACGATCACCTCCGGCTCCGGCGCGACCGCCATCGGATCGTCGGCGGCGAAGGCCGCGGATCCGACCAGCAGGGCGGCGAGGGAGAACAAGGTGGGTGAGCGCATGGTGGATCCTCGGAAGACGGTCTAGGCGGCGAGGCGGCTGATGGCGTGACGGAAGAAACGGACACCGTCGCCTTCGCGGCGGCGGGGCTCGCGGGTCCAGCGCGGATGATTCTCCCAGCGCAGGAACCGTTCGGGATGCGGCATGAGGCCGAAGATGCGGCCGCTGCGGTCGCAGATGCCGGCGATGTCGGCCGCGGAGCCGTTGGGATTGGTGCCGGAGGTGTAGCGCAGCGCGATCTGGTGGTTGGCGCCGAGCGCATCGATCACGCCGGCGGAGGCGGCGAACCGCCCTTCGGCGTGGGCGACCGGCAGCTCGATCTCGAGGTCGTCGGGGATCCACTGGCAGACGGTGGGGTCGCCGCTGACGCGCACCCAGCAGTCGCGGTAGACGCCCGAGGTGTTGTCGGTGAGGGTCGCCTCCTGCGGCGGGCGTTCCCCGGCCGGGGACGTCGCCAGGCGCGGCAGCAGGCCGGCCTTCACCAGCACCTGGAAGCCGTTGCAGATGCCGATCGCGAATCCGCCGCGGTCGACCAGCGCCAGCAGCTCGTCGCGCAGCACGCTCATCAGCTCGTTGGCGAAGATGCGGCCGCTGGCGATGTCGTCGCCGTAGCTGAAGCCGCCCGGAATGGCCAAGGCCTGGTAGCCGCGCAGGGCCTTCGGGTCCTCGCGCAGGCGATTCACGTGGAGCACCGTCGCGGAGGCGCCGACGAGCTCGAAGGCATAGGCGGTCTCGGCATCGCAATTGGTACCCGCGGCGCGCAAAACCAGGACCTTCGGCTTCATCTGCCCTCCCCGAAGCCCGGCATTAGAGGGACAACGGGGGCGGGGTCAACCTGTCGCGATGGACGGCGTTTGCCGGCACGATCCGCCGGGGCCGGCGGCTCAGGGATCCATCGGGTCGACGGCCCGGCGGCCCGCGTCCTTGCTCAGGAGGGTCATGAAATTCAGTTCGATCGCCGATTTGTCAGGATGGTTGGTGCGGATGACCACCTTCTCCTTGAACTCACCCTCGGCGAGGGTGGCGTCCTCGTCGCGCGCCGTGGCGGTGATCAGCACGCTGCCGTCGGCCTGGGTGGTGGGCACGAACTTCCAAAGGGTGCCCGGGTACTCGATGCCGAGCACCTTGAGACCGTCGGCTGGGACCTCGCCCGCGGGGCAGCTCAGGCGGATGCGCTTGCGCAGCCGGTTCAGCTCGTCCGGCCGCTCGTCGGTGACGTAGGCGTAGATGTCCTGCCACATCTTGTCGGTGGGACGCTCGACGGGATTCGCGCGCGGCGCCACCGCATCGACCTGGATGCAGGCCCGCACCTTCCACAGCACCTCGATCTCGATCGGCTGGTATTCCGGATCGGTCAGGAACAGGCTGACGTGGACCGACTGCGGCCCCGATCGGTTCTTGTCCGGGATCTCGACGCTGAGCGTGGTGCGGCCGTGCGGCAGCAGGAAATGGTCATTCAGGTCGAGGGTCGTGCAGGTGCACGAGGTGTCGATGAGCTTCACGCGTACCGCGCGGTCGTTGGGATTGAAGACCTGGATCACCGTCTTGAACGGCTCGATCTCACGCACTTCGGGCGCCTCCTCGGGCGAGGCGGCGTTGGCGTTGTCGAGGGCGAGGACGGTCGCCGGCGTGGACGCCAGCATAACGACGAAAAGGCCGATCAGACGCATGGAGGAGGAACGGACGTGGGTGGCCATGGTTCACATCCTGCCCTGGGGACGGCCCCGGCAACCCATGGCGACCACTGGGACTCAGACCCGTGCGGCGAGCAGCGCTGCAGCGAGATCGTCGGCCGCGCAGACCGAGCCCGGACCGAAGGCGAGGTCTGCGAG
>JACDEN010000137.1:0-2448 GCA_013816415.1 Planctomycetota bacterium | reverse complement strand
GAGCACGGGCAGTCGAGAGAGCCGCTGCAGCTCGCCGGCCGCACTGCGGGTCGCCAGCGTCTCGGCCACCGGCCGCGCGCGGTTGAGCACCAAGCCGAGCAGCCGGACTCCGGCCGCCTGCGCGTGGGCGACGGTCAGCAAGGTATGGTTGATGGTTCCGAGATCCGGCCGGGTGACCACCACGGCTGGCAGACCGGTGCGCACCAGCAGATCGCACACCGTCTCATCGCGCTGGGTGAGCGGCACCAGCAGGCCTCCGACCCCCTCCATCACCAGGTCATGGTCGCCGCGGCAGCGATCGAGATTCGCGACCAGGGCCTCCATCGCGATGGCGACTCCCGCGCAGCGCGCCGCGAGGTGCGGCGACGCCGCCTCCTCGAGCTGGATCGGACACACCGACTCGCCTGGCTGTTGGTCGCCGACCAGGGCGGCGAGCGCACGTCCATCATCGCAGTCGCGTCCGTTCCAGCCGCCGCACGCAACCGGCTTGTGCACCCACACGCGGCGCCTCGCTGCGCGCAGCCCGCGCACCAGCAGCTCGACCACCCGGGTCTTGCCGATGCCGGTGTCGGTGCCGATGACCGCAACGGTGAACGCGTCCGACATCCCTAGCGCTTGAACGTCAGGAAGCTCGGCTCGTAGGCCTCGGGCTTGTCGAAGCCCATCAGCGCGAGCGCCGTGGCGGCCACGTTCGCCAGGCCGGGCCGCGCGATCGAGGTGTCGATGGCGTACTCGCCGGCGAACCCCGGGTCGACGATGATCGCCGGCACGGGATTGAGCGTGTGCGCGGTCTTGGCCTTGGCGCGTCCGTTCTCGAATCGGACCGCGCCCGTCTTGTCCATCTCGAGCATCTCGTCAGCGTTGCCGTGGTCTGCGGTGACGATGGTGATGCCGCCGATCTTCGCGATCGCCGGCAGCAGGCGCGCCAGGCAGAGGTCGACGGCCTCGACCGCCATGCGCGCGGCGACAAAGCTGCCGGTGTGGCCGACCATGTCGCAGTTCGCGTAGTTGATGCGCGCGAATCCGGTCGGCTGTTCGATCAAAGCGGCGATGGTGGCGTCGGTGATCTCGGCCGCCTTCATCCACGGCCGCTCATCGAACGATACGCGGTCTGACGGCACCTCGATGTAGCGCTCGAGGCTCTTGTCGAGGTACCCGCTGCGGTTGCCGTTCCAGAAATAGGTGACGTGGCCGAACTTCTGTGTCTCGGAGCAGGCGAGGATGCGCTGGCCGCTGCCGACCAGGTATTCGCCCATGGTGCGGTCGATCAGCGGCGGCGCGACCAGGATGCGCGGCGGCAGATTGGTGTCGCCATCGTAGGTCATCATGCCGGCGTAGCAGACCGCCGGCTGGCGCACGCGTTCGAACGGCACCGGCAGGCCGAGCAGCGATTTCGAGATCTCGATCGCGCGGTCGCCGCGGAAATTGAAGAACACCACGGAATCGCCGTCGACGATCGGCGCGAATGGCCGCCCGCTGCGCTCGACCACGAAGGGCGGCAGATCCTGGTCGATCACTCCGGGCTTGGACAGCCGCAGCGCCTTGACCGCGGAGCTCGCGGATGGGAAGCGCGGCCCTTCGGCGAGGACGTGGGTATGCCAGCCGCGTTCGACCATCGACCAGTCGGCTTCGTAGCGATCCATGGTGATCGACATGCGCCCGCCGCCCGACGCGATCCCGTAATTGGGATCCACCTCGGCCAGCCAGCGCTCGAACGGCTCGAGATAGTCCAGCGCCGAGGTCTCGCCGACATCGCGGCCGTCGAGCAGCGCGTGGACGGCGACCTTGGCCACTCCCGCGCTCTTGGCCTGGGCGATCATCGACCTGAGGTGGTTGATGTGGCTGTGCACGTTGCCGTCCGAGAACAGGCCGAGGAAATGCAGGCAGCCGTTGGCGCGCTGGCAGTTCGCGACCACCTGCTTCCAGCCCTCGCCGCGGAACATCGCGCCGCTGTCGATCGCCTCCTGCACCAGCTTCGCGCCCTGATCGAAGACCCGGCCAGCGCCGAGCGCGTTGTGGCCGACCTCGGAATTGCCCATGTCCGCGTCCGACGGCATGCCGACGGCCGTGCCGTGCGCGGCGAGCTTCGTCCACAGACAGGTCGACATCAGGTGGTCGAGGCACGGCTTGCGCGCGGCCGTGATGGCATTTCCCGGGTAATCGACACCCATCCCGACGCCATCCATGACCACCACCACCACCGGGCCGGTGCGGCGACCACGGAACGAATTCGGCTTCAGAGACAGGCTCACGATGACCTCCTGGCGGCGGCGCGGAGGATAGGCGCGAGCCGCCCCCCTGGAAACCTCAAAGTCGGGGGCTTTGCCCCCAAACCCCCGCGACCTTTGTCGCCGTTCTTTCTGGCTGGGAACCAGCCAGAAAGTCGCGTGATGGGCTGAGCCCATTTTTTCACGCGACCACAGCTCGGCGGTCGGGAGTCAAAACTGA
>JACDEN010000717.1 GCA_013816415.1 Planctomycetota bacterium | reverse complement strand
TCACCATGGCGTTGGCCGAAGCCTACGCCATGACCGGCGATCCGGCGTTGAAGGCGCCGGCGCAGAATGGCGTGAAGGTGATCCTCGCGTGCCAGAACCAGGATGCGCACCCGTCAGCGGCTCCGATCAAGGGCGGCGGATCATCTGCGGTGGTCACTGGACTCGGCTGGGACTACACCGGCCCTTCCAACCGCACCGACACCTCGCTGACGGGTTGGAACGTGATGGCGCTCAAGAGCGCGCTCGCGGCCAATCTCGACGTCGGCCAGGGCATGGAGGGCGCCCGCAACTGGCTCGATAAGGTGTGGAAGCACTGCAACCCGGATTGGGCGAAGATGGATCCGTATACCGCGGAGTCCTTCTTCCCCTATTCGTGGTTCACCGACGTCGAGCAGGTCGACTACATCAATCCGGCGGCGATCTGCGATACCATGCCGCGCAATGTGCGCGGGGTCAATTTCAGCTGCGCCGGCATGGTGTGCGCGGTGTTCCTCGGCCACCATGCGGGCGACATCATGCTCGAGAGCTTCGCTAACGAAGTGGTCAAGAACCAGATGCCCACCAAGTATCCCTGCAACACCTACTACCTGTACTACAACTCGCTGGGCGTGTTCCAGGTCGGCGGCGAGCGCTGGAAGAAGTGGAACGCGGTGGTGCGCGACCTGCTGGTGAATGCGCAGCGCAAGGACGACGGCTGCTTCGACGGCAGCTGGGACTACCAGGGAACCGTGTTCGTCGGTCACGACATCGGCCGCGTGCTGTCGACGGTCTACTGCTGCCTCAGTCTCGAGGTCTATTACCGCTACGCCCAGGTGGCGGGGGGGAAGAAGTAGGGAAGGTTCTGGGTGCTTCGTTCTGCGTTCTGGGTGGATTCGAAACGTTCTGGGTCCTTCGTTCTGCGTTCCGGGTGGACAGCCGCTCGACGCAGTCACCACCCCAGCCCGAGATCGCGAGCAGGCCGCGGATGTGCCGGTATTCCTGACGGTCGAATTGATAGCGAGCGGGATCATCCATGATGATGCCCTGCTCGTCAGTCGGTGGATGATCGGTATCGGCAGGCGTGTAGGATCGCAGCCGACACCTGTCCGCGGATCCACGTGCGGACGCTGTCCTGCATGGACTCGCTGTAATCGTGTCCGCAGGCGGGATCGACCGAGTGCTCGGCGCGGCCACCGGCAGCGTTGATACGCGCCACCGTCTCGGCGTTGATCGCGGCAGGACAGTCGTCGTCGAGGCCGCCGTCGACGAACAGCACGGGCCGCTCGCCAAATCGTTCAGGATGCCCGCTCGGCGCTTGCTGGTCGCACCAGCGTTCGCACCAGGTACCGCGCTGGGCGTCGCGGCACCATGGGTCCGCTTGGTGCAGGCTCGAGCGTCCGATCACCGAGACCAAGGCTGCAAAGCGCGGCTCGCTGGCGAATGCCAGCTGTGCGATCACTCCGCCCATCGACACGCCGGCGACGCAGGCGTATGTCGGCGCTATTCCAGGCAGCGCGAGCGCGGCATCGAGCAGGGGCCCAGCCTCGCCGCGCGCCTGCTCCATCGCTGCACAGATCACCGCCCAGCCGTTGAACTGGCGTCGGCGCTGGAATTCCGCGTTGGCGCGTTCCCCATGTCCAGGCGCGTCGGGGCACACCACCACCAGTCCAGCCTGCGCCAACTTCAGCAGATGTGCGGACGGATTGGCCGGATCGCCCTTGTGCCCGGACCATCCGTGATGCCAGATCAGCAGCGGCCGACGCTCGATCGTGGGCGCGCGCACAACCAGGCATGGGACATCGGCGAGGGTCACGGCAGATATATCGATCATGGCTTCGCGGCCGAGGCGCGCCAAGCGCTCAGGGTCAGGCCGGTGGCGCGCTTCACCAGCACCGAGAGATGCCGCGGCGACGACAAGCCGATCGCTGCGGCGATCTCCGCCGCCGACGCTCCTTCGCCCAGCAGCTGCTGGGCGTGCTCGATGCGCAGCGCGGTGACGTGCTCGTTCGGGCTCATGCCGATCTCGTCGACGAAGCGCTGATGCAGACGGCTGCGGCTCAGCCCGACCTGGCGCGCGAGCTGCGCGACGGATATCGGCTTCCCCAGCCGGTCGCGCTGCAGCGCCATTGCCGCGACCACCTCGGGCGAGCGTTCCGCTTCGGCGGCCGCGCCCTGGACCTGCGCGCGCAGGCTGGAAACCAGCAGCTGCAATAACGCCGCGCGCGCCACCACGTCGCCGTGGAGCCGCCGTTGGATCCCTTCGCTCACCAGCGTGGCGAAAGCCGAAGCGGTGGCCGCGTCAGCAGAGAAGCGTCGGCGCGACAGCCCTGCGAAGCCGCGGGCGATCGCGTCGGCGACCGGCGGCGGCAGCCACGCCAGCGGACGCGTGGGCGGGAGCACGACCTCGAGCCAACAC
>JACDEN010000716.1 GCA_013816415.1 Planctomycetota bacterium | reverse complement strand
GCACGTGGCCGTCCTGCGCGGCCGAGATCGATTCCGGCAGCGTGGTGCCGTCGCCCTTGCCGTCGGTCTCGACCATGTACTTCTTCCACGCGGCGGTGACGTCCTGGCTGTTCTTGTAGCTGCAGAATTTCGGACCGCACATCGAGCAGAACTCCGCGGTCTTGAACGCGTCGTGCGGCAGCGTCGCGTCGTGCTTCTCGCGCGCGCGTTCCGGATCCATCGACAGCGCGAACTGCTTCTCCCAGTCGAAGGTCCAGCGCGCGTCCGACATCTGGTCGTCGCGGTCGCGCGCGCCCGGCCGATGGCGGGCGATGTCGGCGGCGTGGGCGGCGATCTTGTAGGCGATCACCCCCTGGCGCACGTCCTCGAGATCCGGCAGGCCGAGGTGCTCGGCGGGCGTGACGTAGCACAGCATCGACGCGCCGTGCCAGCCGGCGAGCGCCGCACCGATCGCGCTGGTGATGTGGTCGTAGCCGGGGGCGACGTCGGTGGTGAGCGGACCGAGCACGTAGAAGGGCGCCTCGTGGCAGACCTCGGCCTCCTTCTTCATGTTCATCTCGATCTGGTCCATCGGCACGTGGCCGGGGCCTTCGATCATCACCTGCACGTCGTGCTTCCAGCACACCGTGGTCAATTCGCCGAGGATCGCCAGCTCTGCGAACTGCGCCTCGTCGGAGGCGTCGGCGAGGCAGCCCGGCCGCAGGCCGTCGCCCATCGAGACGGTGACGTCGTAGCGCTTGAGGATCTTGCAGACCTCCTCCCAATGCGTGTAGAGCGGGTTCTCCTTGTGGTGGTGCATCATCCATTCGGCCATCAGCGCACCGCCGCGCGAGACGATGCCCATCTTGCGCTTGGAGATGTAGGGCATGAAGCGCAGCAGCACGCCGGCGTGCAGCGTCATGTAGTCGACGCCCTGGCGCGCTTGGTGCTCGATGACTTCCAGGATGCCGTCGATGGTGAGGTCGGTCACCTTGTCGACCTGCTGCACCGCCTGGTAGATCGGCACGGTGCCGAGCGGGATCGCGCTGTGGCCGATCAGGGTCTCGCGGATGTGGTCGATTCCGCCGCCGGTCGAGAGGTCCATCACGGTGTCGGCGCCGTACTTGGTCGCCACGTGCAGCTTCTCGAGCTCGCTCTCGACGGTGGAGGTCACCGCGGAATTGCCGATGTTGGCGTTGATCTTGCAGGTCGAGGCGATGCCGATCGCCATCGGATCGAGGTTCACGTGGTTGATGTTGGCGGGGATGACCATGCGCCCGCGCGCGACCTCGTCGCGGATCAGCTCGGCGGCGACTTTCTCGCGCTCGGCGACGCGCCGCATCTCTTCGGTGATCACGCCGCGGCGGGCATAATGCATCTGGGTGACGTTGGGCTGGCCGCGGCGTGAGTCGACATACTGGCGCATGGAGGGCCTTTCAGGCGAAGTTGAGATGAAGTGGACGGCACAGAATCAGTGAAGCGGTTCCCAAAACATGGCAGTCGCGGCCGGATCCAAGGCGCGAGCGCGCGAAGATTGCTGGCGCAACGACCAGCGCTCGCAACGCAGGAGCCGGCCGCGAATGACATGCATTGGGTCCTTCCCTCCGCCGGCATGATCCGGTTCAGGTGCGAGGGTCACCACATCGCGACGACGTCGCCGGTGGTTTCTCAGGCCGCTCATCGGCCTCCCCTAGGTTGCGGATAGTGTCGTTGTCGACGCGGGCATTCAAGGAGCGATGGCCTCCCGCGTGCGGCCGGGCGGCAGGCTCAGCCGCCGGTCAGCCGCCGCTCAGCCGCCAATGGCAGCCGTCCCCACGGCGTGCCAGGCCGGCTCTGGCTCGTAGCGCACCGCTTCCAGGCACAGCCCGCGCGCCGGTGCCTGCTGCGCGCTCGCGGCGGTCGGTTCGCCGGAGAGCGCGAGCGACAGATCCTCGCGCGTGCACGAGGCGTTGGCCACCGCGACCATGGCGCCGACCAGGCTGCGCACCTGGCGATAGATGAAGCCCGCGCCGTCGATCGCGCACACCATGAAATCGCCTTCGGCCCGCCAGGCGACCGAAGTCACCTCGCGCACGGTGTCTTCGCGCTCGTCGCCGCGCCGCGCGAAGGCGCGCCAGTCGCGGCGGCCCGGGATCATGGCGGCGACCTCTTGCAGATCGCCGAGCTGGAGCCGGAAGGGCGTCCGCCACGCGGTGCGCCGCGCGAAGGGATCAGCGACCGCGCCATTGTCGATCCAATAGGAGTAGGTCTTGCCGAGCGCCTGATGCACCGCGTGCCAGTCGGGCGCGACCGCGGCGACGCCAAAGCAGCTGAGATCCGCGGGCAGGTGCGGCGCAAGCGCTCGCTGGAGATGCTGCGGCTTCCACGCGCGCGTGGTGACGACGTGTGCGACCTGCCCGCGCGCGTGCACGCCGGCAT
>JACDEN010000715.1 GCA_013816415.1 Planctomycetota bacterium | reverse complement strand
CGCGAGCATCTGCGCGACCACGCCCGCGAGGGTGAGCGCGATCAGCGCCACCGCCCGCCACCGGAACGGCTTCAGCAGCCCGATCAGCCGGAACAGGATCTGCCGCCGCGGCACGCACAGCGGACAGTTGGTGCCGCGCTCGGCCAGCGGCGCGCCGCAGCGCGTGCACGTCGCGGTCTCGATCTCCGTGGGAAGGACCGGGATCCGTCCCGCGATGACGTCGTTGATCGCGCGCGCGACGGCGGCCATCTCGGGCACCAGGTGGCGGGTGTAATACGCGAGCACGCGGTCGCCGTCGGTGGTCGCGACCGACAGGCGGCCGCTTCCGTACAACTCGTCGCTGGTGGCATTGGTGATGCTCGCGATCGGCAGGCGCAGCAGGGGACGCCGCGCGGCGAGGACGCAGACGTGCCGCTGCGACACCGCGACATGGACCGGAGCGAAACGCTGGTCGAAATCGAGGTCCGCTGTGATCCGGACGTGGATCGCCTCGCCGGGGTCGAGGGCGGCGGCGAGGTCACGCTCGACGTCGTTGAGAAAAGCAGTCTCGAAGGGCATGACGATGCTCGAAGATGGGCCCGCGGAGGCGGGCCGGTGGAATTTTGGAGATGCCGAAAGCCGGCGAACGGGCTGGAGCGGACGACGAGGCGGGCGTCAGGCCCGAAGGGGGTCGTGTCCGGAAGGTTGCGACGAGGTGCAACCAGCGACGCCGGAACGCACGAACATCGCGTTCATAATCATTGGCGTGGTCATGGTGTGCCCTCCGGTGCCCGCAATCCGCCAGCGTGGTACCAGCGTGGTAGCGCGTGGGATTTTGCAGGCAAGTGCCGTTCACGCGGCGTCGGCCAGCGGGTGCGGCGTCCGGCCCCGGCCGATCCGGAGAGCGCGCTCAGGACCGCGAGGAATAGACCAGCGGATTCAGCGCCGACGCCGCGTGGTCGCCAGGCTTCCTGCCGGGCATCCAGCGTTGCAGATCCGACTGCTGCGCGCCGTTCTTCGGCGCGGCGACCACGGCGTCCTCGTCCATGAAGATGATCGTCATCACCTCGCGCGTGGTGTCCGACCGGTTGGGTCCGGCGCGGTGGAAGGTCCAGCCGGAATGGAAGCTGACGTCGCCGAGCGCGAAGGCGCGCTCGTGGATCGGCAGGTCCTTCAGCGTGCGCGCGAGCACACGTTCGCTCTCATCGCCGATCGTCAGGTCGCGTCCGAATGCGCAGCGGTGGCTGCCGACCGAGACCTGCAGCGGACCCATCTCGATCGGCACCGGCACCAGCGGTATCCATGCGGTGATGGTGTGATTACCGACGATCGGCCAATACACCTGGTCGGTATGCCAGGGCGTGAACCCGCCTCCGCCCTCCTTGTACAAGGCCTGGTCGTGGTAGATGCGCACGCCGGTCGTCCCCATCAGCTCCGCCGCGATGCGACCGAGGCGGCGACCGAGGACGAACTCCTTCACCAGCGCGCTGCTCTCCCAGATGTTGGAGACCTGCAGGAACGCCTTGCCGTACGTGGTCCGCTGCTCGAGCGGCTCGGCCTTCTGCGTCGACTCGCCGACGAACCGGGTGATCTCACGGCGGTAGGGCGCGAGCGTATCGGCGCCCAGGACGCCAGGGAGATGCACGAAGCCATCGCGTCGGTAGGCCGCGATGCTGGCGTCCGCGAGATCGTAGCGGTGGTCGAGTTCGTTGGCGACGGCGTCCATGGCGGCTGCTCCTCGCCCCAGTGTCGCGGACGGGGGTCGGCCACCACTACCTCGTCCGACAGCGGCTGGTACTATTTCGACATGCAGCTGCGTCGTCCGCCGTCGCGATCGCGGTCCACCGTCCGCGAACTGATCGATCTCGGAGGCGCGGCCAGCCTGGTGTGCCGGAAGTTCTCGCTGCCGTTCTTTGACTTCAATTGGCACGTCCACCCCGAGGTCGAGCTGACCCTGATCATCGCCGGACGAGGAACGCGGCACGTGGGCGATTCGATCGATGACGTCCTCGAGGGCGAGGTCGTGCTGATCGGACCGGGAACGCCCCACACCTGGCATTCGCAGCCTGGTTCAGCGGTCGGCTCGCTGTGCATCCAGTTTCCCGCCGAGCCGCTGCTCGCAGCTGGCGGCGGAATTCCGGAATTGGCGAGCTTGTCGTCGCTGTTCGCGCGCGCCCGCCGCGGCCTGCTGCTCGACCGCCAGCTCGGCGGCGAGGTCGCATCGGTCATGCACGAGATATCCCGCGAACGATCGCCGCTGCGCCGCCTGTCCCTGCTGCTCGATGCGCTCGCGCGCATCGAGTCCTCGCGCGACGCCTCGCCGCTCGCCTCGGTCGCATGGCAGCCTCCGGATTCCGCGCGCGACCGCGCGCTCGAGCGCGTGCTGCGCTTCGTGCACGAGCACCGCGCGCAGCCCCTGCC
>JACDEN010000714.1 GCA_013816415.1 Planctomycetota bacterium | reverse complement strand
GACTCGTAGGCGCCCTGCATGATGGCGACGGCATCGAGGCACGCCGCGAGATCGGCCGAGACCTCGGCGTCGGAAACGCCGCCGCGCACCAGGTCGACCAGACGGTTCATCGCCCACGGACGGTCGGCGGCTGCGATGACCGGCACCGTCTTCAGGCCGGGACCGCCGCTGACGTAGGTGCGGCCGTCGTGCCACAGCGATTTGCGCGAGCCGACGATCTCAAGTCCCTCGATGCCGCCGGTCTGGGTCCACCCCGCCTCGACGGTGCCGAGGATACCGTTCGCGAACCTGAGATGGGCGATTCCGAAGTCGTCGCAGGTCGGATACTGCGCGGATTCATTGCTGATCGTCGCCCACACCTGATCGACGCGACCGAACAGCGAGCGCAGCGCGTGCACCGCGTGGGTGCCGAGATCGATGAAGCCGCCGCCGCCGGAGAGCTCCGGCTGCCAGAACCACTGCAGATCGGGGCTGTCGAACCAGCGGCCATACGCGGCGTGGTGCGCGCAGCGGAAGGTCACGCGCGTGACGCGACCGAATTCCCCGTTTGCGAGCATGCGCGCCGCCGCCTGCAGATCACCGCGGAAGGGAAACTGGTAGCCGCTGATCAGCCGCGTGCCGTGGCTCGCGACCAGTGCGGCGATGCGGCGCGCGTCGCTGACGGTGGTCGACAACGGCTTTTCGCAGAACACCGGCTTGCCGATCGGGATCACCTGCTCGAGGACGGGCAGGTGGCGGGTGTTCTCGGCGGTGACGGTGAAGCCGTGCACCGCGGGATCGTGGAGCGCCGTCGCGAGCTCCGGCTCGAAGCGCGCCTTGAATTCCTCAGCATAGCGCCGGCCGCGCTCGGGGATTTCGTCCCAGATCGCATGGATGCGCCGGCCGTCGGTGCCGTCGGCGAGGTTCCTCAGGAACTGGCGGGCGTGGATGTGTGCGGTCGAGATCACCGAGATGTTGGTCATATGGGGACGTTCACGCTAGGTCATCGACGGGTCCGGCAAGCGCAGGCATTCTGGCTGCTTGACTGCCCAGGCGTATGGAATGCCGATGGTCGCCGAGCGAACATCGACGGGGGAGTTCCCATCGGTGAGCGGCGGATGCCGATCGCTTATGCGCCGCTGCGCCGCCCGCTCGGGCGTGGCTGGCGTCCGGGGGTCAGGTCGCGCGGTCGATCCAGCGCGCGATCGGCACCCGCCGACCGACTCCGAACGACTTGGTGGTCACGCGCAGGATCGGCGCGCCCTGCCGGCGTTTGAATTCGTTGGTCTCGACCAGGCGGATGATGCGCGCGACGGTGCGCGGATCCTCGCCGGCGGCGATGATCTGCGACGATGATTCGCCGCGTTCGATGAAGCGGCCGAGGATGCGGTCGAGCACCTCGTATGGCGGTAGGCTGTCCTGGTCGGTCTGGTTCTCGCGCAGCTCCGCCGACGGCGCCTTGGTGATGCTGGATTCCGGGATGCGTTCGGATCCGGCGTCGGCGTTGATCCGGCGTGCCAGCGCCCACACCTGGGTCTTGTAGCAGTCGCCGATCGGCGCGAGGCCGCCGTTCATGTCGCCGTAGAGCGTGCAGTATCCGACCGCGACCTCGCTCTTGTTGCCGGTGGTCAGCGCCATCGCGCCGAGCTTGTTCGCGACCGCCATCACCAGCACGCCGCGCAGCCGCGCCTGGAGGTTTTCCTCAGCCAGTCCCTGCGGGGTTCCGGTGAAGACGGGATCCAGCTCGCCGAGCAGCGTCTCATAGCCGCGGGTGATCGACAGCACGTGGTGCGCGATGCCGAGATTCTTGGCCAGGGCCATGGCGTCGACCACGCTGCCGCGGCTCGAGAACGGGCCGGGCATCAGCAGGCCGGTGACGTTCCCGGCGCCGAGCGCGTCGACCGCCAGCGCAGCGACCACCGCGGAATCGATGCCGCCCGAGAGGCCGAGCACCACGCGGGTCTGCCGCGTCTTCGCACAGTAGTCGCGCAGGCCGCAGATCAGCGCATCGCGCAGGTCCGCGACCGGGTCGACCGGCGGCAGCGTTGCGGTATCCGCCAGACCGCCGACGAACACGCCGGCGCGCCAGCGCGGCGCGCACATCCGGAAGACTCCATCGGGGGTGACGATGCAGCTGCCGCCGTCGAACAGCAGCTCGTCGTGGCCGCCGACCTGGTTGCAGTAGGCGACCGGCGCGCGCACGCGCTTCGCGACCGCGGTGATCAGCTCCTGCCGCATCAGCGGCTTGCCGGCGTGGTACGGCGAGGCCGAGACGTTGACCACCAGGTCGCAGGCTCCGACCAGCCCCGCCAACGGATCGTCGCGGTAGCGCGTGCCGACCAGCTCGTGGTTCCAGATGTCCTCGCAAATGGTCAGGCCGATGCGCTTCCCAGCGAGTTCCACCACGCATGCCGCGGTGCCGGGC
>JACDEN010000713.1 GCA_013816415.1 Planctomycetota bacterium | reverse complement strand
GGTCGCACTCGTCTGGGCGCGGCCGAGCGCTGCGCCCGCTACGGGAGATCCTGGCGGAGCGAGACCCATGGCCCCTGAACCTGAGCATCGCTGGCATCGTGTGCACCTCTGGCAGGTGCAGATCATTCGCGATCTGATCGTGCTATCGGCCCTGGCGGTCCTGCTGTGGCTCGCCTACCGGCTGCGCGGAATCACCATCCCGCTGGTCCTTGGCCTTCTGCTCGCGGACCTCTTCGAGCCGACGGTGGTGCGCGCGAAGCGTCTGCATCCGATCATCACGCGGGCGCGCATGGTGGTCACCAGCGCCGCGCTCATGCTGGTCACCATCGCCTGCGCGATCGCGGTCGCGGTTCCGCCGGTCGTCGAGCAGACGCGCCAGCTCATCCGCGATGCCCCGGGATACGTCGAGAAGGCGGTCCGGCTGAGCGAGAAGCCCTTCGTTCCGGCGCTCATCCGCGAGCAGATCGCCGCGGTCCATGACGCACTCGCGCCAACGAAGGCCGCGGCGGCCGACGCGCCAGCGGCCGCGAGTCCGGCGTCCGGCCCCGCCATCGTCGTGCAGCAGATCGGCAAGGACGACCGCCGCCAGGACACCATCCGCGTATTCGCCCGCAATGGCATGACGGTGGTCAACGTCGTGATGGGGTCGCTGTTCCAGATCTTCGACATCGTCGTCTTCCTGTTCCTGGTCCCCTTCTTCGCGGTGCTGTTCAGCCTGAATTTTCCGCGCGTCCATCATTACCTGCGCTCGCTCCCCCCGGAGCCGCACCGCGACCGCATGGCCGGGATCGTACGGCGCATGGAGCGCTCGATCGGAGGCTTCTTCCGCGGCCGCGTGCTGGTGTGTCTGGTGCTCGCCGCGGTCTACGCCCTCGGACTGACGCTCTGCGGAGTGCCCTATGGTGTCCTGGTGGGCCTCGTCACCGGGCTGTGCTGCCTGGTCCCGTACCTTCATTTCGTCTGGCTGCCGGTGGTGTGGCTGCTGCTTGCGGTGCATCTCACCGACGCCCCGCTCGCCGGTTCGATCTACGCGCATGCGACCGGGTCGGAAGTCGACATCATCTGGTGGCGCGTCCTGCTGCTGCCCCTCGGGGTGTGGACGTTGGCCCAGCTGCTCGACGATTACGTGCTGTCGCCGCTGATCCAGGGCCAGGCGACGGATCTGCATCCCGCGACGATCATCGTGTCGATCCTCGGAGGCGGCATCCTCGGCGGCTTCTACGGGATCATCATCGCGGTGCCGCTGGTCGCGTGCCTGAAGATCCTCTTCAGCGAGGTCTTCCTGCCCGCCGTGCACGTCTGGCTCAAAGGCAAGCGCAGCGATCCGCTCCCGCTCACGCGCTGAGGCCATCGTTCGCGATGCCCGGACCGGTCCGATGCAGTCCTGCAATGCGCATCCTATTCCCGGCATCGCTGCAGACCGCCGGCGATCACGTGGTCCGGAGGCGCGTCCCGGAACCGGGCGGTAGCGCCTGCAACCACGCGCGTCCAACCTCGCGCCCGCTCGGTCACGTACTTGGCACGGGTCCCGCTCAGTTCGAAGGACGCTGATTTCATCACCAATTCGTGAAAGGAAATATCATGAGAGGCATCCGAACCATCCTGCTGGTCCTCGTCCTCGCTGCCGCCGCCGTCGTCATCTACTCGTACGTGCGCGGCGATCACAGCCCCTTCGGTAACAACCATTCGCTGTCCACCGACGGCAACCGCCACGTGAACGACTTCGGCAAGGATGTCGACGACAAGGCGAAGGACATCGGCGATCGCGCCGACGGCCACAAATCGATCGGCGACAAGATCAAGGACACCGGCCGCGACCTGAGCGACAAGGTCCGCGACGCGACCAAGTGATCGCTGACATCCACCAAGGAACACACCCATGAAATCCGACGATCGTGAAGCTTCAGGCGCCAAGGCGGGGCACGGCTCCCCCAACGCCGATTCGATCAAGAACCTGGTGCTTCAGGAGGCTGCCGCGGCGATCATCGCGGCCGGCCGCGAGCTGTCAGAATACGAACGCCTGAATGTCCGCGAATTCCTCAAGGGTCCGGCGCTGAAGGTCAGCCTCGCCCTGTCGGTCATGGGGGTGACCATGTGGATCTCCCACATGAACCAGCAGGCCAAGGAGCGCCGGCAGCATGGGCCCGGCACCGCGCATCGCCGCGGCCGCCGGGTCGACTCGACGTCGCGCAGCCAGAAGCCGGTGCCCTGACCGGAGCGGACGCCCCTGCGCCCCTGCGCCCCTGCGCAGGGGCGTCCGTCGCGCGCACCTTCCTACATCTTCCTCCATCATCGCAACAACATCCAACCAACTGTCATCGGAGTCGTCATGAACAAATCCATCGTGCTGGTCGCCGCGCTCGCCGCGCTCGCCGGCTGCCAAGGAAAATCCAACCAGGACACGGCGA
>JACDEN010000712.1 GCA_013816415.1 Planctomycetota bacterium | reverse complement strand
GGTGATGGTGGTGAGCCGGCTTGAGGCGGATGACGCCGACCACGCGCTCGGGTTCACGAGGATCGACCGTTGGCAGCAGGATGCAGCCAGGCTTGGCGATCGTCAGCGTCTGGTGAAGGCCGTGGACCAGGCCGATGTCAGCGAGCGCAGCCAGATCGGCCTTGGTGAGACCGTCAGCGAGGCTGGGATCACCAACGCCGAGGCGGAAGTCGGACCACACCATGGCATCCGGCAGACCGACCGAACGCAGGTACTCGTGCGCGGCAGACGCGGTGCCGAATGCGGCGATGGCGTTCTGCATCACCCTGGTGAGCACATCGCTGGTCACGGCATCAGCCGATAGCAGCAGCGGGTCATCCTGGTCGAGGATGACGATCGGTTCGTCGGTATCATGGTCCCTGGGGTCGCTTCCCTGCGTCTGCTCGACGCATCCCGGCAACGCTATGGGCGAGTCAGAATCCGTGGCATGCGGACACACCCCCCTCGAAATCGAGAAGTAGGTCGCGGAAGTTTTCGACGGGACCGGGATGGCCATGGTACTTGAAATGGATTCTCAAGAAGGCCGGGGCGATGATGGGCGAACCGTCCTGGTGAAGGCCAGGATCATGCGCCGACGGCGGCGCAGGCGGGTCACGACGTGATCCGGGTTGGCCCAGGGGCCGCTCTCGACATCGAGAACTTGAGTCGCCTCGGCGATCGTCGGCGACGTGGCGGTCAAGCGCCAGAGGTCACGACGTGCCGTTTTGAGGCAGCGGTCGGTGTCCCAGTTCCTGGCCGAGGTCAAGTTGAACAGATCGCAGACGTGCAGCAACGCGAGTCGGAGAGATCGGCATGCGGGATCGGTGTCCGGGTTTTGCTGATGACGAGCGCGAGACTTCTTGACCATGTTGGGCTCCACATGTGATCGGGAGCCGCTAAACTAGGTGCAGGGAATCTCAGATGCGAGGATGATTCCAAAGAGTTGAAAGAACAATCCCATCTTCCAACAGGTGCTCGCACTTCGTCGGTAAACACCGACTTTATGCCGTAATCTATAATCCGACATCCGTGAAATGTTGAGAGATCAAAGGGAAATCCAACCTCCATAGGTTGGATTTTGTCGCTCACATCCGCCTCTGGCACCACTTCGAGGCCATTCCCACCAATCGAAGTCACCCAGCGGCGGCGACCTCGATGTCGTGGTCGTAGCTGTCGGAGAGATGAATATACCCGGCCGTCGTTTTAGAAACGCCCTTCGCTGAGGCGTGACCGAGCCAGGCCGACAGCTTCACCGGGCTCACACCAGAACGAGCAGCCAGGGTCGAGAACGTATGGCGACAGCCATGCAGAAGGAAGGTCGGGAATCCAGCCGCAGCCACAACGCGATCCCAACTGCGCTGGAAGCACCAACGGTTCGGCCCAGGCCGCGTGTGCAGCGGCTTGATGACGTAGCCGGACGGCCGGCGGTACTTCGAAAAAATCGTCAGCAACTGGCTGCACAACGGCACGGTGCGATCGTAACCGCTTTTCGTTTTGAAGGTCGGCGTATTGCGTACGTGCAAGACCTTCGCCTTGAGGTCAACGTCTTGCCACGTCAAGTTCAACAGTTCTCCGCGACGCAAGCCGCAAAGCAAAGCGACTGACAACAGCAAAAACATGTCCCGCGAATCTCGGGCAGCAACCTGGATGAGATGATCGCGCTGCGGCTTGGTCAGCACCAGCCGCTGCGATGGCCGAGACTTGGGGGTCTTCACCCGTGCGAATGGGCTTCGCTCCAGTACCCCATCTTCTACAGCACGAGTGAGCACGCGGTTGAGACCGATTGACAGATTCTTGATGGTGCTCGGCGATAGATGTTCAGACACCAGCGTGCTGATCAGTTCCTGGAGACGGGCACGCGTGAGGTCACGCAGCGGGGTATCGGCAGGCAGACGACGAAGGATGGATTCATACTGCCGATGGTAGGTTCGGGCGCTGATGCTGCGCACCGTCGGCGTGATCTCGCGCTGGACGAGGTCGATGACCTCCCCCAGCGTGGTGTAGCTCGCCGGGGCCGGAGGGCTCGAACCGGAGACAGTGAAGGCATTGCTGGCAGCAACTGCACGCGCACGCAGGTCGGGGACCAGCGATTCGATGTGCTTGTTGATGCCGTCGATGGTCGAGATGCGCTTCTCGGGCGTGATCTGGACGCGGACCAGGCCGGTCTTGCCGGGTGATCGTGGTCTCCACGTCGGCAGGACGATGCGCAGAGCAGGGACCGTCCCGGTCAAGATGATGACCATGCTTCCCTGCTTCGCGGCCCACAGGCCACGCAGGCCGACGAAGCCATGGATGGTTTCGATGCGGGCGACGGTGCGGGTTGAACGTGGGGCCATAAGTCTCCTTGCTTGTTAGCGAAAGACATCGGGTTCACGGCGACGGATGCTCACC
>JACDEN010000711.1 GCA_013816415.1 Planctomycetota bacterium | reverse complement strand
CCCATGCGCTTGAGCATGGCGAAGGTGGCGCGTACCTGGGTCGCATCGATGGCGACGGTATGATCCGTGCCGGCCGACATCTTCGGCAGCAGTCCGGCGACCAGCATGTCGATGCCGTGATCGCGCATGTCGAGCAGATCGTAGGGCGAGACGTCCGCGTAATCGCAGTAGTAGAAGATGCCATGGGTGGCGTGGTCGGGATGCAGGAGCCCGAAGGGATAGATCTCTAGCGACACCGGGATGGACTGCGATGCGTCGGCCGCGGTGACGGTCACCGTGCCGGAATAGGTTCCTGCCTTCAGGCCCGACGGCACGCGCACCTCGACGCACGCGATCGCCAGACGACCGGGAACGCCCTCGGGCACGGCCAGCGACAGGTGCTCGGGGCATTCGCGGTAATCCTCGGACCACGACGAGCCGACCTTCTGCAACGAGTAGCGCGCCCAGCGCACCGGCTCGCGCGACCACGCGACCGCGCCGCCTGCAGTGGTCAGGTCGGAGCACGCGACGGTGATCGGCCCGAGATCCTTCACCGGGCTGACGGCGATCACCACGCTGCGCGTCTCGCCTGGGCAGGCGCGCACGACGCACGCAGCCTCCTCGGGCCGCGGCTGGGAATTGGCGAACAGCTGCCGGCTGATCGATGGGAAGAACACCCGCCACCCGCGCTTGGATTCCTCGGCGGTCGGCGCCGCCACCGATCCCGGTCCCGGATCGGGCAGTCCGAGATCGTGGATCTTCGACGCGGCCAGCGCGAGGGCAGAAACGCGCTTCGTCCGCTGCAGCGCCTGCGCGGCGGCGATGCGCTGGTCGCGGTCGGGCAGGGCGCTGTCCGCGGAAAACAGCACGATCGATGCGATCGGCACCGCGGCCTTGAGATCGGTGAGTGCGAAGGTGAAGACCTTGCCGTCGCCGCTGCGCAGCATCGAGCGGGGAATGACCAGCGTCTCCTCCTTCCAGGCTCCATCGCCTGAGCCGCCGATGCGGCCGATGATCACCTTGCCGTAGAATCCCTCGCCGCCGTGGCCGGCCCACCGGGACATCGGCGTCGACGCGATGTCCCGGTAGCGCACGGTGAGGTAGAACACGTGGGCGATCGCGCCGTATTCCGCCGCGATGTCGAAGGCCGGCATGGTCCAGATGATCTGGTACTGGTCGGGCTTCATCGCCCGGAACGTCGCGCCGTCGCTCTCGCCGGCCTCGCCGACGCGATCGGCGGTGACGAAATGCGTGGACGACGCCTGGTCGAGGTCGGCGGCGGTTCCGAGGGTCCAGCTGCAGGAATGCGCGGCTTCGCCCGCGGCCGCGCGGATGGTCCAAAAGCAGGCGACGGCGAGAGCGATGAGCAGACGCATGGTGCGGCGTTCCTTGGGATGGGCGGTCGATGCCAGGCCGCTTTGTCAGCATCAGCCCACGACCATGACCACGATCATGACGTCGCGCGATCCTGGACTTCGGCAGTCCGCGCATTCTTCGAGGCGTTTCCCGGTGATCCAGCGATCCGTCAGGCTGTGCCTCCCGTTTCGGCGCTGCCGATCCGATCCCACCGCGCATTCATCCAGCGGGATGCGTGAAAGATGACAAATCAGGCGCGCTCGCTGCTTCTTCCACTTGTCTGGCGGAAGCCCGGATGTGGGATGTCGGCATGAACGCACGACTGGCCGTCGACGGTGGAGCGAAAGCCAAGAACACGCCCTATGGCGAGGGACGACGCTTCACCGCCGACGACGAGCAGGCAGCGGTCGCCGCAGTGCGCTCGCAGCACCTGTGGTACATCGGCGGCACGCGGGTGCTCGCCGCCGAAGCGGCAATCCGGCGGCTCATCGGCGCCAGCCACGCGGTGTGCTGTTCATCGGGAACCGCGGCAGTCCACACCGCGCTCGCCGCCTGCGGCGTCGAACCCGGCGACGAGGTGATCGTCAATCCGATCACCGACTGGGGCTCGATCGCGGGGATCCTCGCCCTCGGCGCGGTGCCGGTGTTCTGCGACATCGAGCTCGCCACCTACAGCCTGGATCCCGAGGCGCTGGCCCGCGCGATCACCTCGCGGACCAGCGCCATCCTGGTCGTCCACCTCGGAGGCTATCCCGCGCGCATCCGCGAGATCGCCGGGATCGCGCGCGCCAGCGGCGTCGCCCTGATCGAGGACTGCGCGCAGTCGCCGCTGGCGTCGGTCGACGGCGCCATGGTCGGCACCTTTGGCGATGCGGGAGCGTTCTCGACCAACGACTCGAAGCACATCTCGTGCGGCGAGGGCGGCGTCGTCGTCGCGCGCGACGCCGAGGTCGCGCGAGTCGCGCGCCTGTTCACCGACAAGGGCTACGACCGCAGCGCGCAGCGCGGCGGGCAGGCGGTGGGGTTCCTCGCCTTCAACTACCGCATGTCCGAGCTCAGCGCCGCGGTGCTCGGC
>JACDEN010000136.1 GCA_013816415.1 Planctomycetota bacterium | reverse complement strand
TCACGGAGCGGGCATTCGCACCAGTTTCCAGACGTCGGATTCCATATTGTTGCCGGCGACTACCCACAGCGCTTCGTCGTGCACGAAAATGCTAGCGGCGTGGCGCGAATTCCACGGAACGCCTGGCAGTTCGTGCCAATCGACTCCATCTTCCGAATACCAGACGTCATTTCGATTCTTGGTGTTCCACCCCTCCAGCACCCACATGCGGTCATCGAAAACGGCGACATCGTGATACTGCCTCGGTTCCCATGGCGCATGCTCGAGCCGACGATGCCAATTGACGCCGTCGCGCGAACTCCACACGTCATTGAAGAATTTTCGCAGTGGAGTTTTCGGAGTGTCATACGTTCCGCCGCCCATGATCCAAATCTCGTCCTGAAAAACGACGCTGCCGCCGATCATGCCTCGTTGCGGCCAATATGGTTCCCGTGGTTCGATTTTTCGCCAATTCACGCCGTCCGCGCTGTTCCATACGTCACGGTAAAAAATTTCGGGCGCCGCAGCGAACGCTGGCATGGTCTGTCCACCCATCACCCATATCTGGTGATCGAAGGCCACGGTGTAATGCAATGCCCGCGGTCCCCAGGGGACGTCGCGACCTCGATTGACCAGGGACCAGGATTTTCCATCCGAGGAGTTCCAGAGATCGTTCTGATAGCATCCCTGGATCGGGTCGCCGCCGACGATCCACATTTTGTCCTGAAAAATTATATATCCCGCTGTGTGCCGGCCTTCCCAGTCGGTAGCAGAATCAAAGGTGTGATCGAGGAATGTATTTGGCTTCTCCAAGGTCCACGCCTCTCCATTGGAAGAGCTCCAGACCTCATTATTGCAGACGCGGGGGAAATTCTTTTTATCCTTCGGGTTCCACCCTCCCAGAAGCCACATCTTGCCTCGATAGGTCAGGGCCCCTGCACCGTCGCGAGGTGCGAAGGTGGCCTTCGGCGTCACATGGATCCAGCGGTACGGTACAGGCATCGCCATTTCTCTGTCCCTCACATTCGACGTTGCCGCAGGCCAAACGAAACCAAGCAGCGCACTGCTTTTGTTGTATTGGAGGTGTGTGAATGAAATGCCAGTGCCTGTCCTCCGTTCGTTTAATCGGCTGCGCCTGTGCACGTGTGAAGGAAGCCGCGCGCTGCGGAATGAAATGGATCGTGGACCGGGCGCGGCTGCATCGAGCCGGGTCTGTGGACGTGGCCACGGCCTGAGCGGGGTGTGCCGAAGGCGAAGGGGTGAGGCAGGGACTTCCGTCGAGATGCTGCGAAAATAGTCAGCGCGCGGGCGGTAGAGGTGATGGAATCCACGGTTCGCGGGCGGCACATGTGGGCGCAGGCTCGTCCCGCGCCCTCAACACGGAGCGTCGGGCAAATCTTCGGGAACCGGTTACGGCTTCTGAGGGCTGACCACCAAGCCGTTGAACCTTCCCCCTGCTTCTCCGTTCGACCACTCCATGCGCGCCTCCATTCTGCCGCTGCTCGTCGGCATCCTGCTGCCGATCACCGCCCTGTCGTTGTCCGCCGCCGATTCGGTCGCGCTGCCGTCGATCGAGGCCGCCGCCACCGCTGCGTTCGCCAAGAGCACCGGCCACGAGCAGTACCACCTAGTACTGCCGCAGCGCGTCGAGGTCCCGGAGCTTCCGGTCGGCTGGTGCGCCTCGTTCAGCATCGGCTCGAACCACTTCCACGCCGGCATCGCAACCTATTCCCTGGTCAGGATCATCGGCGGCTGGCGTTGGACCCGTGCGACGGTGGGATACGAGCGCGGAATCGGCTTCGACCCGCCCACCGAGGCCGAGCAGCGCTACACCCTCACCGCCGTAGATGATCCGCAGGCCGCGGAATTCCTGTCGTCGGCCGTGGTCGCCGCGGGCGTGCTGCTCATCCCAGTCCTGCCGCGGTCGGATTCGTACACCATCAGCCGGTCCGACCTCGCGACCATCGAGGCCCACCGCTGGGGCCCGCCCCTGACCCCGGCCGACGCGGTGGTCAGCGGATCGCGCGCCTGGAACGCCGTGAGCGCGGACGGGTTCCGAACGCGCCTGGTCACCGAGTTGCTCGATGCGCATCTGCGCGACGCCCAGTGGACGGCGATCGAGCCCGACGCCGCGACCCGCCAGGCCTGCGACGCCGAATGCCTGCGCCTCTGGGCAGCGCTACGCGACCGGCCCGAACATTGGGAGCGCGAGTGCATCCTGTCCCTTGGCGGCCATCACGGCGACCGCGGCCTATTCCCGGTGTTCGCCGAAGTGCTGGGCGGACAAGGCCATCCAACCCCGCGCTGGGAGGAGGAGAGCGACGCGCTGTACGCGACGCGGGTCGAGCATCAGCAGCGCGCGCTCCGGCATCAGCGGTCGGCGGCGGTACGGGCGATCGAAGGGATGGCGGGGAAGCGGTTCGCTGGGGAGGAGCAGGAGGCAGCGCTGGGAGGCATTGAATGGCTGGCGGGGGTGGGAAAGTCGGGGGAAGTGGAAAGCACCGAACGGACAAGAGCGGACAGCGGAGAACATCGAGCGCCGGCTGTCAACCTGGCGCCGCGAAATCCCAGGACTCGCACGCGCTTCCTAAGCTTTTGTCAAATCTTGTTCAAGGCAACGGATCGCTCGCGGCTGAGGACGAGATTTGACCGAGGTGGATGCTTCGGGAGTGCGTGTCCTCGAATGCTCTCTCCATGAATTTACAACAGAGGGTAGGGAGTGCCTGTCCTAAAATTCTTCCCGTCGCTCCTAGAGATATCAGAAATTGAAAATATTCTCCAGGCTCAGGACCTGACATGACTGATCGCCCTTCAGGTCGAGCGCCCATGCCCGATTTGGAACGTCTGCTGCGTGAAACGAACGATCTGCTTAAGGCGCAAGATATTCCCCTCTGCCGAACACTCTCTGGGATGACATTCCAGGATACCTATAATCCGACGGTACTCGGTCATGCAGATGGACGGCGCTATGTCATCAAAGTATGCCTGCGCTATCCAGAGGCCCTCGAGCAAAGCGCAAGAGTCGCAAACACGCTTGCTGTCCGTACCGGACTGCCGATTCCACAACATATCTGCTGGCAACAGGGTCAGGGCGGATTGCCTCTATTGGTTATGGAGTGGATCGATGGTATGCAATTGGCCAATGCATTCAGCGAATTTTCGCGCACGCAGGCCACCGTGCTCGCGAGAGACTGGGGTCGCTGTTTAGCGATATTTCATCGCTCGCAATTATCAGAGTCCGATGGCTTGGATGGTTTCGGCGCCGCACAGGCGCATTCGGAACACGTTGCCCAGCTCATCGGGAGTGCGCACGAACGCACGAGACAGTTGAGTGCCAATGGATGGTCCGCAAGCGAGATGAATGCGATCGAGGCATTCCTTACCGAACGTGAGGCCCACGTTGCGTTCCCATCTCTTCCTGGTTTGCGCAAAGCAGATCAAGATCTTCACGATGCTTTGGCCTCGTCCGGGCCGCCACGAATCGTCGCGCTTCTCGATTGGGAAAGGGTCTGGATGGGAGATTCTCTCTGGGAAGTGGTTTGGGTGCACGGACGATTCCATTTGATCGGGGCGCCGGAACTCTGGCCATCGTTCCGTGAAGGATATGAATCGATCAATGGCCTACTGCCAAAGAGCCCGCACGTCGGCTTCTATGCGATGTGCAGAGCACTCATTGCCGCGGGGCACAACTCACATGCACGAGGCTTGATCCAGTTGCTCCTTCGCACCGGAAATCCTTTGTAAAAACATGGACACTGCCAAAGAAATCCGAGGACACACTCACACTCGCTTTTCTAAGCTCATGTCAAATCTCGTTCGTTCAAGGCAACGGATCGCTCGCGGCTGAGAACGAGATTTTGACACAAGTGGATGCTTCGGGAGCGTGTGTCCTCGAATGCTCTCTCCATGAATTTACAACAGAGGGTTGGGAGTGCCTGTCCTAAATTCTCCCCGCGGCTCCTGGAGATATCAGAAATTGAAAATATCTTCCAAGCTCAGGACCTGACTTGACCCACTGATCGCCGCACGGGACACCGCGACGGACGCACCGGCTGATGACGTGATAAAAGTCCGTTCTCGTATGGTCGGATCTGCGGTGACGCCAGCGGATTTCGACCCCGTTACATTCAAGCGAGTTCGACCAGCGGAGCGAAAACCGCGATCATCCCATCCAATCCCTTGAGTTCGAAGTTCCCGAGGGGGGTGACTGCCGAGTTGGTCGCCGCGGCGAAATCCTCGCTGAGCACCACGGACCTTCCGAGCTTGCTGGTCAGGCCTTCGAGTCGGGAGGCGAGATTCACCGCTTTGCCGATGCAGGTGAAATCGAGTCGCCCCGAGCCGCCGATGTTGCCGTACGCCAATTCGCCGACGTGCAGGGCGAGGCCGAAGGTGACCGGCTTGAGGCCGCGCGTCTGCCGCGCTGCATTCAAGACCGCAAGTTGGGCAAAAGCATCGCGGGCAGCGAGCAGAGCTTGGTCGCACAGTCGTCCCGGCGCCGTCTCCCCCTCTGAGAACGGGAAGATCGCCAACAGGCCATCGCCCATGAATTTGAGAACCTCGCCGCCGTGACTCTCGATAGCCGGTACTTGGCAATCGAATATCTCGTTGAGCACCCCGATGATCTCTGTCGGCGGCAATCGCTCCGACATCGAGGAGAATCCGCGGATGTCGGAGAACCAGATCACCGCCCGGATGCTTTGCGTGTCGCCGCGCATGATCTGACCGGCAAGGATCCGTTCGCCCGCGCCGCGACCGACATAGGTGCTCAGGAGATTCGCTGCCGTGCGGTGGAGCGCCAGGATCTCACCGACCCGGGACAGCGGGATCAGCACGCGTTCGATGGCGGCGAGGTGCGCCGCGGTGAATCCGCCATCAGCGCGGGTCGCGAACGTGATCGCCTGGGTCTGTCCACTGAGGAACGTCAACGGCCCCGCGAAGAAATCCGTCATTCCCTCGCGCGCCAACTCCTGCAATTGCGGAAATTCTGCGAGGCTCTCAGCGGCCATGAGGTTCCGCCGCACCGGCTTGCCGGTCGAGAATACCTTCGCAGCCGGACTCTGCATGAACGCCGGCGAGTTGAGATAGGACCAGCTGTTTTCACGGACCTCGACCTCGGCGCCTGGCCGCCAGATGAAGCTGCGTCCGACGATTTGCGGATGAAGCGTGCGCACGAAGGCTTCGATTCGGACGATCGGAATTCCTGCCGCTGCCAGCTCGGGACAGATCCGTGCCACGACCTCCTTGGCGGTCCGTGCTCCGGGTGCGCCGGCCACCAGCCACTCATAGATGCTGTCGATGTCGTGCACGTTTTCCGATGTGTCGGATGTCCTTCGGAGGTTCATCGATCGACCACACGATAATTCAGGCAGGATGCGAACAAGCCGTAAGCACGGGAGGGGCGCCTATAATACGTCTCGTCCCACTAAAAGATGCCTCAAAAAACCCGAAGGAAGCCGACCATGGTCAGCCGACGTCAGGCCGGTCCCTTCAGGATATCGAGCAGCAGCGAGCACGCCGCGCCCTGATCCGCATCCTCGGTGATCTCGCCGGCCTCGCGCAGGCGGTCGACGATCGCCTTCTGCAGCCAGGTGCGTCCGCGCGCGAGGCGGCGGTGGCAGGTGGCGAGCGGCAGCGATAGCTCGGCGGCGAGGTCGCGCAGATTGCGTCCGCGCACCAGGTGGCCTTCGAGCAGTTCCGGGATCTCGGCTTCGAGCGTTCCATCCGACGCCCACGCGCGCACGTCGGCCCACGCCTGTGCGAGCAGCGACTCGGCCCAGGCGCGATCCATCGCGCTGGTCTCCGAGGCCTCCGTCTCAGGGGCGACGGTCTGCGCGCCGTCGTCCTCCTTCACCGGTTTCTCGCGGTGCTGCCGCCGCCAGCGTTCGCGCAGGCGGTTGCGCGCCTCGTTCCACGCCAGCGTCATCAGCAGGTAGCGGAAGCGGCTGCCCGCACCCGGCTCCGCCGCGGCCATCAGCTCGGGGTGCTCGAACAGATGCAGCAGCACCTCCTGGATGACGTCTTCGAGATCGCCCTCGTTCGGCAGCTTGAGACGCAGGTAGCGCGAGATCGAGTCCGCATACTGGTCCATCACCACCGCGGCCTCGGTCGGACGCAGCGCGAGACGGCCGATCAGGCTCCAGCGCGTCTCAGGGAATCCGATGCGCGTGGCCACACGGTCAGGGTGGCCGCCCCCGCGGGGGGTCAAGCGCACCCGCTGTCGAAGCCATCGGAGCGAAGGTGGTGCGGCCCGGGCGCCTGCGATATAATCAGGGGGTCAGCGGACCACTGGTACCAGACATGTACGGATCGTCGGCCATCCTTCGGGAATGGACTGACCTCCGCAACAGAGACCCCCTGCGTGGGTAAATGTCCAGTGCGCAACGTCTGGCCCCGCCCCGGTAGCGGCGGGTCGGGGTCACCCATACGGGTGGCCCCGCTTTTTTTGCCCATCGCTCATGCCCGGCGCTGGCGAGGCGACATGACCGACGACTGCATCATCTTCACCGTCGGACATTCGATCCTGGCGCTCGAGGATTTCCTGGCGCTGCTCGCCGCGCATCGCATCGAGGCCATCGCCGACGTGCGGCGGTATCCGACGAGCCGGCGGCATCCGTATGTCTCGGGCGCGGCGCTGGCACCCGCGCTCGCGGCCGAGGGGATCGCGTACCACTGGTTCGAGGAGCTCGGCGGCCGCCGCAGCACGAAGGATCTGAGCGAGGACAACGCCGGGTGGCGCGTCGCCGCCTTCCACGCCTACGCCGACTACACCCGCGAACCCCGCTTCGCCGAGACGCTCGGGCGGTTGGAAACCGTGGCGCACGGCGCGCGGACCGCGGTGATGTGCGCCGAAGCGATGTGGACGAAATGCCATCGCCGCCTGATCGCCGACGCCCTGGCCGCGCGGGGATGGTCGGTCCACCACCTCATGACCCGGACCCGCGTCGAGCCGCACCGCATCCCCGATTTCGCCCGCATCCACGGCACCGTCGTCCTCTATCCCGCGCCGGCCG
>JACDEN010000135.1 GCA_013816415.1 Planctomycetota bacterium | reverse complement strand
GGTGCAGAGCTGACTTCTGGGTTGGTGGTTTGTGGTTGGTGGTTTGTGGTGGACGCCAGGACACCAGGATGAACCAGCCAACCACCAACCACCAACCACCAACCACCAACCACCAACTACCAACCAAGGGCTGCCACTCCGGCCACCCCCGACCCGAAAGCACACGAGGTACCTCAATGCCCAAAGCCAACATCAAGCCGATCGGCTCGCACGTCATCGTCCAACGCTCCAGCGCAGCCGACGTCAGCAAGGGAGGCATCGTCCTCCCGGAGAAGGCCAAGGACAAACCGAAGGAAGGGACCGTCCTCGCGGTCGGAAACGGCAAGATGCTCGAAGACGGCAAGCGCCAGTCGATGCAGGTGAAATCCGGCGATCGCGTGCTCTTCTCCAGCTATGCCGGCACCGAGGTGAAGGTCGCTGGCGAGGACTACGTGGTCATGGAGGAGTCCGACATCCTCGCGGTCATCGAGTAGAGCCGTACCTCTGACGGTCAACCAGGCCGAGGCGTCCACCGGATGCCTCGGCCTCGTTGTTTCCTGGGGACTTTGGTCATAGGTCACTGCACCAAGCGGCTTTGCATCCGAGCTTCGTGGCCAGTGATTTTCATGTCACTTCCCAGGTCTGGTCTGGTTTACTAGCAGCCATGATCGCCCTGGAAAAGAACAACCCCCAGCCGCTCTACGCCCAGGTGAAGGAAGGCCTCCGCAAGGAGGTGCTCGACGGAGTCTATCCCTCGAACCAGCCGATCCCCGAAGAGCGGGTCCTGGCGGCGCAGCTGCACCTGAGCCGCACCACGGTGCGCCGGGCGATCCTGGAGCTCACCGGCGAGGGATTCTTCGATCGGATCCGTGGGCGCGGGACGTTCGTGCGCCGCAGCGTGATCGCGGCGCAAGGCCATGGCGCAGCGAGCGATCACCCAGCGCAGGCGCGACCATTCACGCTCGCGGTCATCAGCAATTCGGATCGGTTCAAGCCGGAAGACGGCTTGTTCTATTACCGGATCCTGCACGCCATCCAGAACCAGCTCGGGCAGGACGCATGCGTCGTCCTGCGTCGGCTCACCGCCCCGTTCGAGGCGTGGGCGCAGGAGATGAGGAACGACCGCAGCATCGATGCGTTCGTCGGCATCGGCATCGTCGATCCGGATGTCCTGCGCGCGATGCGCACCATCGACCGACCCACGGTGCTGGTCGATTGCGTGCAGGATCCGGTCTCGCCGGTCTTCGATGAAGTGACCCACGACGGCGAAGATGCCGCATGCGAGGCCGTCTCGTCGCTCCTCGACCTCGGCCACCGCGATGTCGGCATCATGATCCATGGAGCTCCCACCGGTTCCTCGGCGGACATGTCGACCGCTGACGGATGGAAGATCACTCTCTATGCGCGCCAGCGCCGGCGCGGCTTCGACCGCGCCATGGCCGCAGTCGGCGTCGATCCGGATCCGGCCCGCAAATATCCCGTGCTTCCCAGTAGCTCCACCGCCTATGCCCGCATGCGCGCCCTGCTGCGCACCGGCGATGTCCCGACCGCTGTGATCTGCACCACCGACGAGATCGCCATCGGCGTCATCCAGGCGGTCAAGGATCACGGCTGGCGCGTTCCCGAACACCTCAGCGTCATCGGCTTCGGCGATGCTGGTTACTTCTGCACGCCGCCGCTGTCGACGGTGCGGATCCCGGTCGATGAGATCGGGGCGGCGACGGTGACGGTCCTGCGCGAGCGGGCCAAGGATCCATCTGCGCCGCTGCGCAAGATCCTGGTCCCGACGCGATGGGTGCCCCGCGCCACCTGCGATATTCCGCGCACCTGATCCACAACCACGTCAGTCGATGTTCCGAGGAGATCCCATGGCCGCCACTTCGCTCAACCGCCACCGCTGCTCGCAGGCCTCGACCGTGCTGGCCTGCCTCGCTGTGACCTGGTCGTGCGCCGCTGCAGAGTCGGAGGTCCTGCTCTTCGATTTCGAGTCGCAGCAGCAAACCTTCGAGAACGCCGACAAGCTGGCCCTGGTCGCTGACCACGCGACACAGGGCAAGTTCGCGGGAAAGGTCATGCTCGACCAGCCGTTCGACATGAACATCGGCTTCTGGGGCGGAACGAACAAGCCCGGGACCTGGGGCGAATACGACCAGTTCGTGGTCGACGTCTTCGTCGACGGCGGTGGAGCGAGCGCCGTCGGTTTCGCCACCGACAAGGACGGCAAGGACTGGTTCAAGCGCTACAATTACGAGTTCAAGCTGCCGCCTGGGAAGCGGAAGATAGCCTTCTCGCTCGGTGCGTTAAACCGTTCGAACAACAACGGGAACCTCGATCTCAAGACCATGGATTTCCTGGCTCTGCGGCTGCAGAGCGATGACCCGAAGAATCCCGCCACGGTCTATCTCGACAATGGCCGCCTGGTCAAAGGCTCGGGCAGCTTCGAGGTCAAGGCGCTCTACTCGTTCGAGGGACAGGATACGGGCAAGATCCTGCTCGAGGATTATCCCGATGAATTCAAAGGCAAATCGGCGATGTCGGTGGTCGAAGAACACGCGATCAACGGCAAGAAGGCGCTCAAGCTCGAGAGCCACGCCCCCGCCGGCAACGTCCAATTCACGGGATTCGAATCGGACTGGAGCACGTATGACAGCCTGCTGATCGACATCGCAAATCCGACAAAGGCCGCGATCAAGGTCGGAGGTTGGATCAAAGGCGGCGGCGACAAGAGCGACTACTGGAACCGGCACAACTGGGAGCGTGTGCTGAAGCCAGGATTCAACTCCGTCCGCATCGCTATCGGCAGCATGTCCTTCCCGGACGGGCACAACGGCAACCTCGATCCGAAGAATGTCAGCGCGTTCAACCTTTCCTGCGACCAGCAGACGCTGTTCTTCGACAACATCCGCCTGGTAAAGGGAGTCGAAGAGGTCGCGGTGCAGGGCCTCAGGCGTTTCGATTTCGGCCCGACCAATTCGGCGACCATGCCCGGCTTCGCCAAGGCGACCTCGAAAAGCGCCTATGACAAGGGCCAAGGCTGGGGTTGGCTGCCTGGCGGCACGTTCGGACGCGACTTCGACATGAACGAGATGCTCGGTCGCCACCGCGCGCCGGACGACCTCTGCCGCGATTTCTCCATGCCGATCACAGCGTCCTTCGCCGTCGACCTGCCGAATGGCACCTATGGCGTGTGGCTGATGATGGGCCCGCCGGCCAATGGCTGGGGACCGTCGTTCGTCCACCGGTCGGTGAGAGCGAACGGGAAAGTCGTGGTCGATGAAAAATACGACCTCGAATCGTTCAAGAAGCATGAATATGCGTTCCAGGACAGCGAGGACCTGCCGGGCGACGACCTGTGGACGACATACATCGACGTGCTGTTCAAGCCCACGCTGTTCGATTCCGAGGTGACCGACGGCCAGCTGCGCCTGGATTTCGATTCCTACGGCGCCTGGTGGAGCTGCATGGTCAACGGCGTGGTGATCTATCCGAAGTCGCAGCAGAAGGAGGCCGACAGCTGGCTCGCGAACTTCAACCAGACACGCAAGGAGCAGTTCGAATCCATGCACGTCCAGAAGCTGCCGGAGCCGAAGAACGCTGCCGCGGCCAAGCCCAACGACCAGGACCAGAAGCGCGGCTACCTCACCTTCGTCGCCTCGCCAGAGAAGGACATCTTCGTGAATTCGCAGCCGACCGCAGCGGAAGCGGCGAACCACGTGCTCGATATCGCCGCCGCTCCGGGTGAATTCGAGGACATCTGCCTTGGCCTCTTCCCGCTGAAGGAGTGCGGCAACCTGAAGCTCACCGTCGGCGAGCTCTCCGGCCCTGGCAAGATCCCGGCCTCGGCGATCTCGATACAGGTCGCGCGCTACAAGGCCCTCAACCAGACCGCCGAATACATGCCGCTCGCGAAGTACCTCGATGTGGTGCCGGCCGACGGAATCGCGGTATCGGTCGGCGTGACGCGCGCATTCTGGATCGTCGCCCACGTGCCCGAGAAGACCGCGCCCGGAGCCTACACCGGCACCATCCAGCTCGCGTGGGCGAACGGGACGTCCGACAGCGTCGACCTTCGCCTCACCGTCTATCCCATCCAGCTCGCCGAAGCGGATTTCCCGATGGGCATGTTCTGCGTCGGACCTGTGCAATCGTATCTGTCGTTCGATCCGACCGGCGAAGCCCACTGGAGCGCCTGGAAGGAGATCCTGGCGGATGCCCGCGCGCATGGGCAGACCACCCTCGATCCGCAGATAGCGATCCCGCTCAAGAGCATCTCGGCCGGCAAGGCCGACATCGACTTCACGCAGGGCGACCGCTTCATGAAGCTCGCGAAGGAAGCGGGATTCTCCAAGGAGCTCTTCGGCTACTCGCTGAACACCGGCTTCGCAATGAGGATCGGCGGCATCGATAAGGACGCAGAGGCGAAGCGCTTCGGGGTCGCGAGCTATGGCGACCTGGCGAAGGCGTATTTCGACGGCTATCGTGAACACGCCAAGAAGAACGAGTGGCTGCCGATGTGCTTCTGCACCGACGACGAGTACATCGTCCATCCCGACAGCGATCCCGCGAAGCTGGCGCTGCTCCACCGCACGCTGCAGCAGAGCGCGCCAGATATGCATTTCATCGCTTTCGACAGCGCGCTCTACGGGAAGATCACCCCCGAGATCGAAGCCGCCCAGATGAAGATGCTCGCGGACATCGATACCTGGGGCGCAGGCATCCACAGCCCGCGCGAAGCCGAGATCGCGCGCGCGAACAAGCATCGGCTGTGGCTCTACAACACCGGCATGAACCGATTCACCTTCGGCACCTACATGGGCTTCGCGCGAGAGAAATACGGCGTGACCGGATTTGGCCAGTGGGTGTATCCGAACATCGGCACCTACGGCAGCTTCTACCTCGCGTCGCACAACGAGGCTCACTACGGCGTGGTCTATCCCTCGACCCACGGTCTGCGCTCCACCCCGACCTGGGAGCGGGTGCGCGCGGGATGCGATGACCACCGGTACATCCAGACCGCGTGGAATCTGCTGAAGCGCGCGAAGGCAGAGAACAAGGGCGGCGCCGAGGCGAAGGCGCTGGACGCGACGCTCGAGAAGACCTTCAAGCTCCTGAGGTTCGGCAATGACCGGGTCGACGCAGCCAACGGCGAAGGCAAGGCCGACAATCCGATGGCGCCAGAGGCGATGGAGACGTTCAAGCGCTCGCTCGCGACCGGCATCATCGCCTTGCAGAACGCGCTCGATAAGAAATAGACCGATCGGTCAGGCGACTCGATGCGCCCGAGGAGGAACCTCTTCCCCGGGCCATCGCGTTCCGGATGCTGCCGCGCATGACCGCCAACCGCACCACCCTCCTGCTCACCGCGCTGGTCCCGTCGGTGGCGATCGCCGCCATGCTGATCACGGTGATGGTGTGGCGCGAAGGATCGGTGCTCACCGAAGCGCAAGCGAACCTGCGGCTGGCCCAGCAGCAGCAGGACGAGATCCGCCGCGCGGGAACATTGCTGACCCTTGCGCGCACCGAGGCGAAGGAATGGAAGGAGCGCTGGCAGAAGGACAGCGAGCGCCTGACCGCCGACCTCGCGAAGGCCGCCGCCGACATGACCGCCAGCCACGAGGCCCTCACCCGCGCGCAAGCCGACCTGGCCGAGCGCGATAAGCACATCGCCGACCTCGAATCCCAACTGAAAGCCGCAACCGAAAAGGACCCAAAGTAATCGAGGTCGATGTCAGTCCATCTGGCGACTTCGACCCAGCCGCAGCCCGGTTCCAAGGGGGCAGCGCCAGAGGCGCGTTTTAGGGGGCGCCGCCTGCTGCGGCTCCCCCTGTTAAAAGACGGTCGTGGATCGAGACCAGTCGATCGCGGGTCGGGATCTGCGTGATGCCGTGGATGATGACCAGCAACGTCGGCGTGAGGGTCATCAGCAGCACGCGGCCATCGTGCGAGAACACGTCGAGCCCGAGCAGGGTTCCGAAGACCAGGACACCGTGGCCGGTCGCCGCGAGGAACAGCAGCAGGTTGCCCCAGCGGTGGACGAAATCGACGACGCGCAGCACCTGCTCGCGCAGCGTCGCGGCATGCTTGCGCAGGCCGGCGCGCAGACGCCAGCCGTAGAACAGGATGACCATCAGGCAGAGGACGAGATGGATCAGGATCATCCACTCGATGGTGTAGGAACGCTCCTGGATGCCCTGCTCGGCGTGCTTGTGGAAGGCGTTGTAGGCCACGGCGACAAGCGATGCTGCGAGGCCGACCGCGAGGCGCATGAAGTGGCGGCGCTGGAGGGCGATGTCCACCTGGTAGCGCTCGAGGAAGGCGGAGAACTCGGCCGGCCCCGCCTTCGCGACGGCCTCCTCGGCCTGGTGGATCGGCGCGCTCCCATCCATGGGGGCATGATTGTCGGCCGCGGCGTGCCAGGCAAGGATGGCATGCAGCACCCTCGGCGATCCCTGTCACCCAGGCAGCGCGCGGTGGCGCGGGAGGTCGCCGGGCCACACTGCGGCCATGCTGCCGCTCGGATACAGCTCGAACCTCCATGCCGCCGAGACCTTGGACGAGGTGGTCGCGCACGTGGTTCCCTTCGCCCGTTCGGTGCGGGAACGGTTGGGCTGGCAGCGCATGGGCATCGACCTCCGCCTCGGGCTTGCGGCGCTTGCCGGGGGCACGGCTGCCATCGCGGCGCTGCGGAGCGCTCTCGACGCGGCGGGACTCAGCGCGCACACGCTCAACGGATTCCCGCTGCGTCCGTTCCAGCAGGCGCGGGTGAAGGAGCAGGCCTACCTCCCCGACTGGAGCGAGGCGGAGCGGCTGCGCGCGTCGCTCGACCTGTTGTCCGCCGCGCTGGCGCTCAGCGATGAACCGCTGGTGACGATCAGCACGGTGCCTGGAAGCTACCGTCCGTTCGGGCCCGCGCGCAATGATGCGCGCGTCATCGCGACGGCGCTCGGGCGCTGGGCCGCGGCGGCTGCGATCATCGAGCGTGACACCGGCCGCACCGCGGTGCTCTGCCTCGAGCCGGAGCCGTGG
>JACDEN010000134.1 GCA_013816415.1 Planctomycetota bacterium | reverse complement strand
ATGCCGATACGGGCGAGCGCATCGCCGATCTCGCTGCCGACGGCCAACGTGCGCTGCTAGCCAAAGGCGGCAAGGGCGGCTTGGGGAATCTGCATTTCAAGACGAGCACCAACCGTGCGCCGCGTCAGTTCACGAAGGGCGAGCCGGGCGAGCAGAAGCATCTGAAGCTCGAGCTGCGCGTATTGGCGGACGTCGGATTGCTGGGAATGCCCAACGCCGGCAAGTCGACGCTGATTCGCGCGATTTCCGCGGCGCGTCCCAAGGTCGCCGATTATCCTTTCACCACGCTGGCGCCGAATCTCGGCGTCGTGCGCACGAGCGAAGCGAAGAGCTTCGTCGTCGCCGACATTCCCGGATTGATCGAGGGCGCGGCGGACGGCAAGGGGCTCGGCCACCAGTTCCTCCGTCACGTCGAGCGCTGCCCGCTGCTGGTTCATCTGGTGGATGGGTCCGACGGCGACGCCGATGCCCTGGCGGCGCGCATCGAGGTGCTCAACAGCGAGCTGCGGCGGTTCAATGAGTCGCTCGCGCAGAAGCAGCAGGTGATCGTCCTGAACAAGATCGATGCCCGACCCGAACTGACCGAGATAGCCCGCGAGCTCCAGGCCCGCCTCGGCCAGGAGGTCCTCACGATGTCGGGGGTCAGCGGCAAGGGGCTGGTCGAGCTCGAAAACCGCCTTCTGCAGCTGGTGCCCGCCCACGGAACGTGATTCCGGGGTATATCTTACAGAGGCCTGATCAGACTCGTGCGGGGTTTGCGTGCTACGATCCCCTTGGCATGATGTTCGGATGGGGCCGCGGATGACCGATACCAGCACGGGGAATGCATGAATATCAAAGAAGTCCTGATGGCCATGGTGCAGCTGCGGTCGTCCGACCTCTTCCTCAAGATCGGCAGCCCGCCTCGCGCGCGGGTCGACGGCGGGGTGAGGCAACTCGGGAACACCTCCCTGAGCAAGGACGACATGAAGGACGCCTTCATGATGTGCGTCGACGAACACAGCCGTGAGGTGTTCAAGAAGACGCACGAGGTGGACACCGCCTTCGAGGATCCCGACATCGGCCGCTTCCGCGTCAACGCCTTCATGCAGCGCGGTCAGATCGGCATCGTCCTGCGCCATGTGCGCAGCGAGATCCCGGACTTCCAGCAGCTCGGTCTGCCGGTGAGCACCATGGAGCGCCTGACCCTGCTGCGCCGCGGGCTCATCCTGGTCACCGGCATCACCGGCTCGGGAAAAAGCACGACCCTGGCGTCGATGATCCAGTACATGAATCACAACTCGAACCGCCATATCATCACGGTCGAGGATCCGATCGAATACAACTACATCGACGACCGTTGCATCATCAACCAGCGCGAGGTGGGCATCGACACCCGCGACTTCAAGAGCGCGCTGCGCAACGCCATGCGCGAGGCGCCTGACGTCATCCTCATCGGTGAGATGCGCGACGTCGAGACGGTCCAGGCGGCCATCGACGCGGCGGAGACTGGCCACTTGGTGCTGTCCACCCTGCACACCATCAACGCCCAGCAGACGATGGAACGCATCATCAACTTCTTCCCGCCCTACCAGCACAACCTCATCCGCATGCAGATGGCGATGGTCTTCCAGGCGGTGGTCAGCCAACGCCTGGTGCCGCGCAAGGACGGCAAGCCCGGCCGCGTTCCCGGTCTCGAGATCATGGTCGCCACCCCGACCATCAAGCAGATGATCGAGGAAGGACGGACCCTCGAGCTCTATACGGCGATCCGCGACAGCGAGCACTTCGGCTGCATCACCTTCAACCAGAGCCTGTTCAAGCTGTTCGAGGCCGGAACCATCAGCCGCGAGGACGCGCTCGCGACGTCCGACAATCCGGACGAGATGGAGATGCTCTTCCGCGGCATCCAGCGCGGCACCTCGACGTCGATGATGCCGGCGGTTGGACAGAAGCGGTAGGGGAGCGTCCTGGATTCCGGATTCTCGGTCGGCACAGGACCCAGAACCAGGAACTCAGAATGTTTCCCTCACACTCCCATTTCGGTAAGGATGTTTCCGAGCAGGCGATCGGCCGCGATGCGGTGCTCGTCGTACCATCGTTCGACGTCGGCGAGGATGCGCTCGCGGCCGGATGGCCCATGCGCCAAGGCGACGAACTCGGCATCCTCGCGCACCCAGTCCGCGATGCCTGCGCGGTCGACTTCGCAGTGGAACTGCAGCGCGTAGATGCGTCGTCCCAGGCGGAACGCCTGGTTCGGACAGAGCGGAGTGGATGCGAGGTGGATCGCGCCGGCGGGCAGATCGAAGGTGTCGTCGTGCCAGTGCAGCATGATCTCGCGGTCGCGTAGACCTGCGAGCGCAGCCTCACCGCGATCGGGGAAATCCACCGGCCCGAGGCCGACCTCGCGCACGATCGCGATGGCGCGGCCCCGCAGCGTCCCGTGATTCGGGTACGCCGCGGCTCCGGCGGCGTGCGCGATCAGCTGCGCGCCCAGGCAGATGCCCAAAACCGGATGCTGCCGCGCGATCAGTTCGCGCAGCAGGCTGAGCTCATGCTCGAGGAAGGGATAGCGGGAATCGCCGCGGTCTCCGACGCCCATGGAGCCGCCCATCACCACCAGCAGGTCGCCGCAGGCATCGGCAGCGGGAACCGGCTCTCCGCGATGCAGCAGGCGGTGCTCGACGACCACGCCGCGGGCGCTGAGCCGGGTCGCGATGACGCCCGCATCCTCGTGCGGCGCATGCTGCAGGACGATCGCGCGGGGCATGCGCACCAGGGTATCCCAGGTGGTTCATATCACAAATTGTACAGTGACGATCACAAGTGGACCGCTGCCAGCGAGCGGCGGATGCGCATGCTGCCCGACGTTCCCCCAATCAACCCATCCATGAAACCTCGGAAGGATCCCAGTCCATGATCAAGATCGCGATGATCGGTGCCGGCAGCGTGGTGTTCTCCCGCAACCTCACCGGCGACATCCTCGGCTGCCCTGAGTTCAAGGATTGCACGCTTTCCTACATGGACGTCGACGAGGAAAGGCTCGAGGTCGCGGGCAATCTCTGCCGCAAGGTGGCCAAGGCGGTGGGCGCCAATCCGACGATCGAGACCACCACCGACCGCCGCAAGGCGCTCGCCGGCGCCGACTTCGTCATCAACATGGTGCAGATCGGCGGCTTCGACTCGACGCTCGTCGACTTCGAGATCCCGCGCAAGTACGGCCTGAACTTCACCATCGCCGACACCACCGGCCCCGGGGGATTCTTCCGCGCGCTGCGCACCTATCCGATGCTCTCAGGCATGTGCCGCGACATGATGGCGGTGTGTCCGCGCGCCTACCTGCTGAACTATTCGAATCCGATGTCGATGAACATGCAGACGGTGTTCCGCACCAGCTCGATCAACGCCGTCGGCCTCTGCCACTCGGTGCAGGGCACCTTCGACCAGCTGATGGGCTACCTCGGTGAGAAGCCGGCCGATGTCGATTTCGTCTGCGCCGGCATCAACCACATGGCGTTCTACCTGAAGATCGAGAAGGACGGCGTCGACCTCTACCCGCGCCTGTTCAAGGCGATGGAGGACCCGCAGATCTTCACCACCAACAAGGTGCGCTTCGAGCTGATGAAGCGCCTCGGCCACTTCATCACCGAATCGAGCGAGCATAACGCCGAGTACAACCCGTACTTCATCCCGCGCGGCAAGGAGGTCATCAACAAGTTCAGCGTCCCGATCGACGAATACCTGCGCCGCTGCGACGGCATCGTCGACGAGTTCGAGCGCCTGAAGGTCTTCAGCAAGTCCAAGGAGCCGATGAAGGACATCTGCCGCAGCCACGAGTACGGCTCGCTGATCATCCAGGGCATCGTCAACAAGCGGCCCACGGTCATCTACGGCAACATGCCCAACCGGGGAGTCATCACCAACCTGCCGGCCACCGCGATCATCGAGGGTCCGACCCTGGTCGACGGCACCGGACTGCACTTCGCCCACGTCGGCGAGCTTCCGCCGCAGCTGGTCGGCTACATGCAGCCGCACATCGTCCAGCACGAGCTGTTCATCCGCGCCGCCATGGAAGGACGCCGCGACCATGTCTACCAGGCTGCGATGTTCGACCCGCTGACCGCGGCCACGATGTCGACCGACCGCATCGTCGAGATGTGCGACGAACTCATCGCCGCGCATGGCGACGCCCTGCCGAAACTCGACGCCAAGACGTTGGTCCCGACCAGCGGCAAGAAGTTCCCCAAGGTCGATGGCAAGGTCCTGCGCAAGAGCTGGGACGACGCCCAGGCCAAGGCCGACAAGGAATATCTCCACGCCTGGCACATCCTCGGCGCGTTCCTCGCGACCAAGGAGGGAGAGGTCTCGACCGAGATGACGACCGCGTTCGACGCGGACTTCGCCAAGCGCAAGGACGGCTCGGTCGATCTCGCGGCGACCTACCAGGTCGGAGCGTTGGCCAAGGTCGCCGGAGGCGGGACTGGCGGCCAGGCGAAGTCGATCGCCTGGAAGAAGGCCGAATCCGGCAAGCAGGGATTCGTCGATCTCGGGAAGGCGCTCGAACCACCGCAATTCGCGCTCGGTTACGCCTATACCGAGGTCGATTCGGTGCACGCGCGCGAGACGGTGATGTCGTGCGGCTCGCGCGACGGCATCAAGGTCTGGGTCAACGGCGAGGCCGTCCATACCGTCGACGTCGGGCGGCACTTCCAGCCCGGCGAGGACGCGGTCGCGATCCGCCTGAAATCAGGCAAGAACCGCATCCTGGTCAAGCTCGCGCACTGGAAATGGAACTGGGGCTTCTGCATGGGGATCCCAGCTGCGAATTTTTGAGGGACGGTTGGTGGTGGTTGGTGGTTGGTGGTTGGTGGTTGGACCACAAACCACAAACCACTAACCAGAGCAACGTTGGTGGTTGGTGGTTTGTGGTTGGACCACAAACCACTAACCACTAACCACTAACCACTAACCAGAGCAACGTTGGTGGTTGGTGGTTTGTGGTTGGTGGTTGGACCACAAACCACAAACCACTAACCACTAACCAGAGCAACGTTGGTGGTTGGACTACAAAACCACTAACCACTAACCACAAACCACCAACCAGAGCCACCCCGACCTCCGCAATCAGGTTTCGCTCCTGCATGGAGCCCAGCGCCTACACTGGGCGCGAAGCCATGGCGATCTCCACCCCGCTCTTCACCCAGCACAGCCGCGAATGGCAGGCCAACCGCTACGTCTACCCGGTGATCAGCCGGCGTTCGCGCGGCCTGTCGATCGGCGTGAACCTGAATCCCGACAAGGCCTGCAATTTCGACTGCGTCTACTGCAGCGTTGATCGGAAGACGCCCGGCAAGGGCCGCGAGGTGGATCTTCCGACCTTGCGAGCCGAGCTCGACCACATGCTCGGACTCGCCGCGAGCGGCGCGCTGTTCGCAGATGGCCCCTTGTCGGAAACGCCGGCCGAGTTGAAACGCATCAACGATGTCGCATTCAGTGGCGATGGCGAACCGACCGCCTGTCCGGCGTTCGGCGACGCGGCCCGCCTGGCGGCCGAGCTGATCGCCGCCCGGTCGCTCGAGGCCAAGATCGTGGTCATCACCAACGCCACGCTACTCGCCAAGCCCGAGGTGGCTCAAGCGCTGGCATTCCTCGATGCGCATCGCGGCGAGGTCTGGGCCAAGCTCGATGCCGGCACCGAGGCCTACTATCAGCTCGTCGACCGCACCAAGGTGCCGCTCGCCCGCGTCCTCGACAACCTGCGCGCGTGCGGGCGCCTGCGGCCGATCGTCATCCAATCGTTGTTCATGCGCCTGCAGGGCGAGCCGCCGACGCCCGCGGAGATCGCCGCGTACATCGGTCGGCTGCGCGACCTGCTCGCCGACGGCTGCCGCATCGCGCTGGTCCAGGTCTACACCACCGCCCGGCAGACCGCGGAATCGTTCGTATCTCCGCTGACGAATGCCGAGGTCGACGCGATCGCGCACCAGGTGCGGGCGATCGGTGTCGAGGCCGAGGCGTATTACGGACCGGCCTGATCGCCCGGATTCAGGTGGGGTGGCCGCCCCGGGTCGGATCCACACGAGTCGTGTCCGGTGCGGCCGGCTTGTCCTTCAGCGCTGGGCATTCCGCGCAGCCGCATCCGGTCTTCTTGCCGGCGATCGAGCGCAGCCCGCGGCGGATCGCCAGCAGCGCGCACACCGCGATGACCGCGATGACGATGATGGTCTGCAGGGTGGCGTCCATGCGGCCTCCTCAGCCCACCATCCGCGCGCCGACCTGGTAGAAGACCAGGCAGGAGGCGTAGGCGAGCGCGTTCATGTACACGATCATGAAGATCGGCCAGCGCCAGCCGCCGGTTTCGCGGCGGACAACGGCGATGGTGCTCATGCACTGCATGGCGAGCACGAACCACACCAGCAGCGTCGCGGCCACCAGCGGCGTCCACACCGGCGACCCGTCCGGGCGGCGATCGGCTGCGATCGCCGCTCCGAGCGACTCGTCATCGCCGCCTGACCGACCGACGCCGTAGACGATGCCGAGGGTCGAGACGAAGACCTCGCGCGCGGCGAAGGCGCCGACCAGGCCGATGCCCATCTTCCAGTCGCAGCCGATGGGCGCGAGCGCCGGCTCCATCGTATGCCCGAAGCGGCCGGCGAACGAATGCGATATCTGCTCGGCGGCGACGGCGTTCCCGATCGCATCGGTGCGCCTGGTGAGCTGTTCCTGTGAGGTCATCGCGGAGTCTGCAACGAACGCCCGCTGCGCCGCCGCGGTCGTCCGCTGGACCTGATCGGCGGGCAGCCGCGGATAGTACGCGAGCGCCCACAGCAGGACCGACAGCGTGAAGATGACGGTGCCCGCCTTGGTCAGGAATTTGCCCGCGTTGGTCCACACCTGGCGGCCAATCTCGCTCGCCTGCGGCACCTTGTAGCTCGGCAGTTCGAGGATGAACGTCGATTTCGGGCCCTTGCTCAGGAGCGTGCGGCGGAACAACCACGCCACCGCCGCGGCCGCGGCGATGCCCAAGAC